>JAIPFP010000334.1 GCA_021736575.1 Pirellula sp.
ACGCAAATCACGGGCACGTCTAGGCACCCGGTTTGGAATCCTGACGTTGCTGATTGGCGTGGGTTGGGTGAGTTCCAACCCGGCCATTGCATGCAATCTCGCGATGGTCTGGTAACCGTCGTTGCAGTCGAGTTTTTACCAGATGCTGCACCGGTTTATAACTTCGAAGTCGCTGGTGAACATGTCTACGAAATCGCCGAACTCGGCATTCTGGTGCACAATGCTGCGGGTTGGGACTGCAGCGAATTTTTGGATCTTCGTCGAAGAGCGTTAGCGGCGCTAGATGGTGGAACGCCACTGTCTAAGGCTGAGAATGTCCGATACCAAGAACTACTCGGACATGTTGGCAATTTCCGAAGCAACATGGAACCGGCAGATTTGGCAAAGTTATTAAATTCTAAGCCGACCGACCAAGTCTCCCATTTACACCATATCCTTCCCAAGCTGGGAATTCTCGATCAAACGTCAAAGCGAATTGTTGCACTTCAAGAGGTGCTTTGGCATAAGTACGGAATCGACCCATTTACGAGCCTGGACATCTTTGTTCACGCACAGTACAAGGGAGTACACAGCGTTGAGGCTCAGCTACATGTCATTAATAAGCTTGAGTCCGTTTTTGCGAATAATCCGCCTAGGTCGATTGTGATCAAGACACTGCGCGGACTCGGCAATTGGGCAGCAAACGGCGGACTAAACAATTGAAGGTGAAGAATGAACGGAATTAGCAGTGATTTGATGCATGCAATCGAGTCCAATAATATCAATCGTGTTAGGGAGGTATTCAAAAGCAGCGATTTAGAGTGGAACGATACATTTGGCACACCTCTTCACGTAACTGCAAACGCAGGAAACGCAGAAATAGCTAAGTTTTTTGTCGATCTTGGAGTAGATATCAATTTGAGGGGTGGCACCTATGAAGCTCCTGCGATCACTTATGCAGCCGAAGACGGAAGACTTGATATTGTGAAGTATCTTTTGGAGTTGGGCGCACAGATTGACATTAGTCACGTTTTGCGGAACCCGCTTACCCGCGCTGCAGAAGAAGGACATGTAGATGTGGTGCAGCTTCTGCTTGATGCAGGAGTCGATCCGCATGCAACATATCGGATTCCTACGGGCAAGTTGATTAACGCACTAAGCATCGCAGAGGACAATAGACATCGAGAGGTAGCCAATGTACTAAGATCGCGAGGCTGCAGAAGGCCAGTAGAAGGTGTTGATGTCCCGTTATGGGAGCCGTCGAAGTCGGTGGTGATGGAACAGAATGTAGATATCACGTCATCTGCCCAGATTGTCGACTACATGGAACTGCGATTTGGGCCAGTCGATGAACTGGGGCTGCAGGAGCTTTTGCCAGTCGTGGATGGCATGTCGGTAAACATCAATGTGATTCTTCCCAATGAGTTTCATCCGTACTTGGTGTTGTTTACCAACGGCATGAGTGATCTGCCGATGACGGTTCCAGCAGGGCAGGAGGACTGGCGATATGCAGAATTAGTCATTCATCTGCCAGCGGACTGGCCTCACCCTCGCGATGTCGGCCCAGACAGTCCGTGGCTTTGGCCGGTCCAATGGCTACGAAAGATGGCCTACTACCCGCATCTGAACAAGACTTGGCTTGGAAAGCCAGCTGCGATTGTTTCGAGTGACGAACCGCCAAAGCCCTTGGGGGCGAATACGAATCAAACGTGTTTACTAATGGTTCCAGACTTTGCCAACCTTGGCGATCCACTCCAACGTGGCGATGGCACAAAAGTCCACTTTTTTACGGTTGTCCCACTTCACACATCGGAGCGAGACTACGAGCTTAAGAATGGCATGAAGGCCTTTTTTGAACAGTTCATCGAGCACAAAGTTCCCATGACGGTTGACGTCAATCGCGAGAGTTTCTGTTCGACAAAAAAAACATAAATTCGCTCAAACTTGCGAATAGGTCTTTAACAATGCCACGGCAGAGTCTAGTCGCTCTATGGGTAGTTCGAGCTGCGCGGCAATTTGCTCAATTGTGATTCTAGGTTTGGCCCGCAGTTGTTCAAAATCAATCGGTATATGCGGTAAGGTTGCGAGGAAATGGTCGCGACTGCGAATCAAGTCTTGCACCGCATTCACCCGATCGCCACGCGGCCACCAATGACTTCCGTCAGGGTAGGCTGTCCGAGTCCAAGACCGATGAATCGCTTCAGGTGGTCGAATCACGGAAATCGCCGTAAAAGTGATCTGGCCTTCAAGTGACCAAGCATCTCTCAGTTCGGGAACCAGTTTGCAGAAGACTGGATGCTTTCCCCCTATGGCCAACGCATTCGCACCGGACGCGTGTGGATACGACGCCACAAGCCAATCTCTGAGGAGCCGAACACGACCTTCGTAGCTTCCATAATATTTCCAAATTCCTTCGCGTTCATCGAAGCATTGCATCACTTTCGCACGCAATGTTACATCTTCGTAGGTGCAATAACCTGTCTTGGCATCGACAAAATCATGTCCGACATAGACTCCAAGCTCAGCCAGTATTCCCGTTACAAGAGAAGTTCCGCCGCGCCATGGTCCAATAACAGCAATCGCTCTTTTTATGGAGCCAAGATTTTCAATGGTCGACATGCTATTCTCGACTGTTAAGCGGTAAAACGGCATTCAACCTAGTAAAGAATCGTTCGAATCCGTCAAATTCGCTGTACTTCCTCGCGAATTTACGAGCGTAGGCTTTCAAACTCGCTGTCTCTAACAGTCGGTGTAAAGCTGGTTCCACGCAAGTTTGGTCGCGAGGACAAGCAGTTATCCCCATCCCATAGTTGCTAACTCGATCGCAGAGAATCTGCTGCTCTAGAGTCAGCGGGAAGTTCAATGTCGGTACGCCAGCACGCAGCATGGCAGCAACAGTCCCATGCGTGCCGTTTGTGATTGCAAAATCACATTCGGTTGCGACTCGGCCAAGACTGATGGCTGAATCAACAATCACCACGTTGGCTTGAGATTCGCGAAACTTTGCGAAAAAATTAGGTGGTACAGCGCCAGGCGCGTAAACAACTGAAGCAAGCTGAAGCCGAGCCAGATGAAACAGAACCACAGGAAAATTGGGGAAACTCTTCAGGTAGACAAAAACGCGAGGGCCACCGTTTGAGGGCCAAATTGGTGCGTTACCGCCTTCGGGTTCCCTGGCGCCCACGTAGTTTCCATTTCGTCGGCAAGCGAAGTGGTCAAATTCTGGGTAGGTAAACAAAAAGTTGTCATTAAGCTCAGCATAGAGATCGCTTACCTGAGCCAATTGATTTTGACCGAGCGTGTGTGCTGTCGCATTCAGCATTTGCAGAATTTTCAACTCGTCGTCTTTAAATTGGTCTAGATCACTGGGCAACTGCGATCTCCAGCTTGGCAGAGGGGATTCATCTGGTGGAGCAAAGAACCCATTGTTGATCGTCGCGCGATAAAACGACCTACCATGTGAGGCGAAGATGGCCGTGGGACTATGATCGAACAAAACAGCATCTGGCCGGACCAAATCGAACAACTGTTGCCACGCTTTAATCAATCCCAAGAATGTGTCCGAGTCACCGCAGCAGCAGTTATGCAGGATATGGGGAAATGTTGATGGCGGATTGTATGAGCCAGGAAAACACCCCCGAAAATAGGGCGACTGGAACGCCTGGACATCAAGCCCCGAAAAGAACTGTGGAAAATGAGTTAGATCTCGCGCCGCGATTGCGACCCGATGGCCAAGCTTCAGTAGTTCTGACGCGACACAGTGCATCGTCGACAGATGCCCCAATCCTCCGCCAAGCTCCCAGGTAATAAGTACTTTCCCCAATAGAAGCCCCAATTCACTCGCTTGGAAATACCCACTTTCTACCGTTGGACTTTGGGCGACCTTCAACCAACTCCCCTATTTTACAGCATGCAAGGTATTCTGTGAAAATCGGTTTGGTGGCAAACGGAGCGAACAGGGCGACTATTTCTGGTAACTCCAGGAGGCATCGAGGCATCACGATACGGATAATCAACATTGATTTCATCGAGACGGTATGCTACCCTTTTGTTCTGTGAGTGTTAACTCACTGTTCGAACCTCTTCGTGAAGAAACAGACCAGGCGGGTCTCGAACTTCGTAAGTCCTTGCACCGCAAGGCTTTACGAATTTCGAGCGCAGAGAGTATTGTTACGAAGAGGGTTGCGCTCGGGGAGCCTTTCAAATCCTCGGAATTTCCGAGGATACGATTTAACAGAGAAGCCGAGGATTAAATCCCTCGGCTTTTTTCGTTGTTTTCCAAGGGTTGTGACGATTTCCGTCCCGCCGGCCGCCAAACAGAAAGCGCTCTCACTTCGGCCAAAAATCGCATTTCCGCGACCGGACCGCGCAAATTCGTCTGCAACTCTCAAATTCTCTGTTTGACAGAGAAGTCTTATTTAACAAGGAAACGAGCGTTCGGCGGGCCTGTTTTACGGTGTTTCGTCCCGACAGGCTACTTACTTCGCCTCGAGAGTGAAGAGACTCGCTCAAGTGCAACATTCACTCCCTGCATATCCAGCAAGTGATTCTGCAAAATCTCTCGCTCGACCCAATCTGGCATAAGGGGCTGGAACTTGGTAAAGCGGTAATTCGGCAGGGAGCCGGAAATCGACGCAAGTAGCTCATCGTTTGACCAGAAGTCTTCCTGCGAGATTTGGCTGATCGCTTCTCCTAGCCAAGCGGATGTTGGACTCTCGCCGCGGATTCGAATCGCAAAATTGTCGGGAATGAACGTCCAACCTGGCTCGATGAAGGCGAGTGCGTATCTTAGCGTCGAGTTGATGCGGCCGCCGGCAAAGGTCCACCAGCGAAGCTCATGTGTGTCTCCATCGATTCCGCCTCGTTCGGCGTCTAGGAAGCGACCGAGCTTCTCGCGCTCTTCAGCGAGCACTGTGCGAGCTTGGTCTTCGAGGTACGTGTATTGGTCTGCCGAGGTCAGAACCTTCAGGATTTGCCGACAGAGGTCGTAGCCGAGGAACTGTGGAAGGAAGCCGCCCCAGGATGGCTGCTTGCCGACTGGTGCTGGAATAACGAACACGCGTCGATCGTCATGGTTGATATGCTGGACGGCCCATGCCCGCCCGCCTAGTAGGAAGCTTGATACGCTCTCGACGAGACTATCCACAAACTCTTGGGTCAATGATCCGACCGGCTGGCTGGTTGTTGTCATCACAGCGTATGACTTGGGCGTCGAAAATACGGCGAACAACTCCATGAAGTTACGACGCCCGAAGCGACGCTCGGCCTTTGGGCCAAGTGAAAGAAGGCCACTGGAGAGCACCAACGATTCGTCTTCAATCATCCAGCTAATCAATCGGTCGAATTCATCTCGGGCAATGCCACTAAAGTCCGGTAAGCGTGACAGATGATTCCAAACGTCTTCAGGACGAACGCCGTTGCTTGCCAAAGCCATGGCGAGCAACTGATGGATCAAGACTGGCCAGCAACGATCATTGACCTTGATGCTCTCGACCCAACCTGACTTCGCTAACTCAATGATCGCTATTGCCTGGAGAACACCATCGCTGGATTCGCAATAGAATGTCGTATTCGCGGGTCGATCTCCCCGCCTGCCGGTGCGTCCCATGCGTTGCATAAATGAACTGACGGTGTCCGGCGCTTCGGCCTGAAGAACGTAGTCAAGATCGCCTACATCGATGCCAAGCTCAAGCGTTGAGGTGCAGACAATACACGCGTCGGTACCTTGATGGAACTGTTCTTCTGCGTGCTGGCGCTCTTCCCGAGACACGGCACTGTGATGCACGAAAACTTCAGTTCCTTGAC
>JAIPFP010000335.1 GCA_021736575.1 Pirellula sp.
AGCACGACTCTTACATAAGCCTACCTACTGAGTTATCGCGACTCGGTTATCGTGACAGGGATGTCACACAAAGGACAATCGATGTCGATGATAGACAATGTAAGGTCGCCAAGTTCTGCACTTTCTGGCACGCGAAGTGCGAACTTCACCGCAAACAATTTCCCCGACTTCCAGACCATTTTAGTGGTTTGACTTGTGACAATCTCGCTACCCTCAGCGTGCCGCCAAATGAGCTTTGCTGTACCTGCCCCGCGTGGGCGATGTCCGCGCAAGTGTTCTAAATCAACCGCAAAATTCATGACGGAATTCCTTGGTAAAGAAAGTTTTGAAAATGGCGTTTCCATGGGTCTCCCATCTAACGATATTCCCTTGACTTTGAATTCCGAGTCCGACGTTTTGACAGGCTTGGGAGTTACAGGTGGTGGTTTACTTGAATTCCAGAATATCCCAGGTCCTAAAAGGCAAACGATCAATACCGCCAGCGCTATAAGCCAACTCCACCGCTTCGCGTTCATGATAACATATTCGATGGAAAGAGATTTAAATCGATCACCACCTATTAACCTCCTTTCGGTCTGAAAATCGCCTAGCTAGTAGTTGGGCACACCGTTCCAGACCAGGAAAGGTTTGTCAACACGCGGACAGCGATCACTTTACCTTTATCGCAGCGTAATCTTTTTCTACACCGCCACTCCATATTTCCGCATGGGCAGCAATAAACAGAGTGGGATTATCCGGATCCCATCCGTCTGATGGTTCATCGCAAGTCGCACCCCAAGAACATTGTGCTGCCGTTCCGCCCTCTGAACTTCGTACTACATCACTATACATTAGTCGAATCTTGAACACGAAACTCGTCCAACCGGTCGCGTCTCCACTGCCACCGATGGGTCCCGTGTACTGTTGAGCTGGATTAGTTTTGGGTGGATCGAGAATGTTATAGGGCAACGGAGTAGGTGGACAATCCGCGATTAATGCGGAAGACGTACAAACCATGATAGCAGAAATAAATGTGCACACAAATTTTTTCATAATACGTCTAATCCAAATTTAAAAGTGGTAACAAAACTCATCGCGAACCGAAAGTCGCCCAAACCTTTTCGTCTATAGAGTTCAATAAGAATTCTATGTGTCCGTCCGCAAACAAAAAATTCGCACCGGTTTGATGCATACTATTAGCTGTATAAAGTGACTCCTGTATCAATCCACCATTTGCGCAGGACTTTTTGTTCGGTGTTAAAATGTGAAAGTAATTCATGCACCCGGCTCCGTACCAGAATCGCCCATTGTTTGTTTCGCTCACAGGACCACTTGATGGTGCTGCCAAACACTCGTCGACGAACAGATCTGAATCTTGCTGTTCAACAATCGTCCTCTTTGTCAATTGTAGTAGATTGCCTTGAACATAATTTTTGTCCAGCGGACAAGTCTCTGAGAACAACGATGTAAACGAACTCCCATTAGTGAACGACGATCGCTTTGGATACGTTCCCTCCTCAAAGTACCACGGACTGTTTCGCTTCATGCACAGCGTTGTTCCGCGATTAATGACGTAGTCCGTGCGAACGTCTTGCTGTTTGCTAGTCGATGGACACCGGTAGAGCGAGATGCGGGATTTCTTAGCAATCGGATTTTCATCCACATCCTTCGAAAGATCCAACTGACGATACACATCATCCCTTTCAATGTCAGGCAGAATGGCAGCCAACGGTCCGTGACCAGCAACTCCCGCACCTCGAGGAAAGACACGATACCTCGATTCATAGTTGGCAATCGCAATACCGATTTGTCGAAGGTTGTCACTGCAACGCATCCGGCGAGAGTTGTCGCGAATCGCGTTTACGGCAACAAGAGTTAAGGATAGCAGCAAACCAACGACTCCGATTGCTACGACCATTTCTATTAATGTCATCGCTCGCCGCATTGATTCTGTGTGCAAGCGATGAAATCGAGCCAGAAAACAAGTGGAATGAATATTTGGCATCGTAGGGTTGCACTCAAATGAGCAAAACAAATCGTCAGATGACTTACAGGTAATAAGCCGTAACTGGGCACTTTCGCGCAAGAAAAAATCGAAAGATTTCCAAATTTCTTGGAACCTTTAGTAACCTACTTCTTTCTCGTTGTTCGTTGTTCGTTGTTCGGCAATTGGTATGACTTAGGTCGATGCAATTTTGACAATTCGTTACGAGTCGTTTGCTCGATGGCGTTGAGAATCATTTGCACGGTTCGTATTGTTGAATGAAGTTCTTGCGATATCTGAAAATTGCTCCACCCTTGTCGCTTCATTGAAAATACTCGCTGTTGATTTTGCGGCAAAGTTCGTAATAAATAAGACAAAAAATCCTCAAGATCGACCAAGTCCTCTGGGCCGTCTCCAAAAGGACGATCGGGAATACAAGTTTCGAGCATGCGTTGGCCAGACACGTTGGGACATAGTCGCTTTAATCGATTTTCGTGCTCAATCGCTTTTATTGCCTGGTGATCCACGATTGTCCACAGAATCGCTACTATATCGCGTCGAGTAAGCGAATGCCAATCATGCAAAACAAGTTGCCTTATGAAATCCAAATGAATATCGTTTTCTAACTGCTCCAAGTCGATACGATAAGCCCGACGAGTTGTGACCCTCCTTCGGACTCGCGGCGGGATTAACTTCGAAAACTCGGATGCGACGGCCTCGAGCGATTCAAATCGATTGTCATCATCGTGAACGGACATTTTTGGCCTTTCAAATGGAGAATGTGAATCGACTGGGTCGTTTTCTCATCATTGCAACAGGGAGAGTAATTCAACAACATACTTGAATCTGCAGTGCGTGACAATAAATGAGTTCCGAATTTTTTCACGCGTTCACGCACCAACGTTCCTCAGAATGCGCCCGCTACTTTGCAGTGATTCAAAAAAACCACAGCCTTTCCGCGTGAAACTAACATCTATTTCGGCTCAATGGATTGACCCGCAATTGAACCGAAACCCAGTAGATGGCGAGCCAGGAAGTCGAACGTTCCCTTACCATTGATAGTATGCGGACCATCAAACCATTCGATTTCGCAGTCTTTAGGGGATTTGAGAATCGTCGAGTAGAGCCGATTCACTTTTGCAAACTCCAACGCGACTCGTTCGTCTGGCGCAACGCCATCAAAATGCCCGCGTTCCACCATGAACGGTCTTGGAGCGATCAAAGCAGCCATCTCCGCATAGTTAAAACTCCGTCCCAATCCGAACTCAAAGATCTCGTACTCGTTTGTCCAAACATAACTGTAAGGGCTTGTCGTGCTGGCGTTCTTCCATACCCAATCGTTGAAATCTGCGGAGCAAATCGATAAACAGTATTCCGGAACCAGTGCCGGAATACGCATCGCGCTTTTTCCACCGTACGACAAACCGTAGAATCCGATTCGCTTTGCATCGACTTCGGGACGCGTCGAGAGCCAACGCACAATCTGCTGATGCTGGGGCACTAGAATCGAAAAAAGGGTTCTTCCAAGCGGATTGCTCTTGCGTTGCAACGTCCTGAATCGATCCTGGAACAAGTAGAGGTTTTGTGGAGCAAAAACGACGTAACCTTGCTCGACAAGTTGCACGGAAACATCATGGTAGGCGGGATGATCCCCAAGGATCGTGTCCGCTGGCCGCCCTTCCAGTCCGTGTTGAAAGACAACACACGGCCGTTGATCGACCGGCTTTCCATCGCGTGGTATCAACAGGACGCCATACGCGATGACTTCATCAAACACATCCAGCACTACTTCGTAACCCAGCCACTTGGGTTTGTCGTAAATAAGTCTCGTGCGCGGCTTGAGTGGAGAGAGTTCTCGCTCCCAATCGCCGATCGTCTCCTTACGAAACACGTCTCGTGCGGGCTGGATTGCAGCAAGGTAATTGTTCGCCGCGACACCTTTTAGTTTGTCCCAAAATGGCTGCCGCTCAACTGCCGCAGACTCCAAAATCCGTTGCTGGAACCGATCCCATTTGTCGAGTGTTTCTCGCTGTCGTTGCTTGGCTGGCCCGAGTTGTTCGATCGCTCGATCCGCGACTTGAGTCTTCGCGTTTTCTGTTCGTTTCTTGACACTCAGCAAATCGAGACAGAGGGAGATCGACTTGGCTGAGGGTTCCCCATTCGTTGTTTCCGAATCGGGCACTACCAGATGAAGTCGGTCGCCATGATTCGATTTTCCGGCGAGGCGTTTTGCGATTAAAAATTCACGTTCCACCTCCGAGAGCAACGGTCCCGCCAACACGCCTGGAGCACCACCCTCTCCTGGTATCTCAACCGCCGGACCTGCGATCGCATCGACGATCAAATGTCGTGGAGCGATCATGGCAGCCAACTGTGCGTCACCGAAGTGGCTCAGCAAGCCTTGAACGTTCCGATGTATGGGCTCGCTCCAGACTCGTTCACGCGGTCCAAAATGGCCGGATACACACGTTGCGTCGACTCGCTCATCGACAGCTCCGGTATGCAGGGCAACCCAGCCTCCTTCGCCCCACCCAGCGACCAAAATCGGCGTGTCCGGATTCTCCTTTTTGAAGATATCGATGGCAGCCATCGCTTCGCTAACTTGGTAGCCAAGCATATGTCGCCCCAGTACGAACGCAGACCGGTAAATAAACTCCTGGTCGGTCATTTTCGAGCGTCCATTGCGAGCCTCGCGATTGCGACTTAATACGCTTGGAACAATCACCAATCCACCTTGATGTGCAAGTTGAAAAGCAAGGTCGCTGGCGTTTGGACCCATGGAGCAGAGTTGCTCGGGCATTTGTGCTGCGTCAGGGATCAGCACGCAGCAAAAACGAATGTTCGCACGCTCAGGCAGCACGACCATGCCGCTTGCATCCACACCTGGAAAAACAGGCCAACGGACTTGATGTGCTGTCGCATAGTCACTCGATGCCAATGCGCTCGACTTGCCCGCGACGGCACTCAATCGTGACTCGATCGCAAAGGCTCCGTTTCGAATGCGTGCGTCGACCATTCCGAGTTGCTTTTGCAGGAGCTCCCGCCGCGCCGAGATGGAATCCACTTTCCCATCGACTTGCTTGTCGGGCACAGGCCATGCCGCCTCGCGCTCAACGACAGACTGATCGATTTGTCGAAGCAAGAAGCGATCGACGTTTTCGACCAGTTCGGATGCGATATCTCCCTGCATCGTGAGCGGCTCGGTTTGGGCAAGACTCTGGCTGTGTGCCTTTGTTTCAAGAAGAGCCAAGGTCATGGCCGCGAGCATAACCACGTTGAACAAGTGCAAACGGGGACGACAACGCAAAGAAGACTTCATTTTGGAATCGCTTTCTGGCTACTTCGAGCTTGGCTACTTCGAGATGGACTGGCGAATTGTCTCTAAGGCCTGCTTCGCTTCCGCCCAGTTGGGCAAGAGCTCTGTAACTCGCTCTAAGAATGGCAAACCTTTCGCTGGCTCACCGCAGGCGTCCCATATCATACCTGTTCTGAGCAATAAATCGACATCGTCAGGACTCAGGGCCAATGCCTTTTGGTAGTATTTGACGGCATCCCTTGGACGCGATTCCGACAATAAGTTTGCCAACAATCGATGGTACTCTACCGAATTCGTCTCGAGTGAGCATGCAAACTCCATGTGTAGGATCGCGTCATCTAAATTGCGTTCGACGATCAGCATTGCAAGCGTAACATGTGCTCGAGCCAATTGATTATCCAGTTGAATCGCTGTCTCACAATGATCTGTCGCTTCCGCCACGCGGCCGATTCCTGCGAGCGACGCA
>JAIPFP010000053.1 GCA_021736575.1 Pirellula sp.
GAACCACGGCAGAACACTTGCCGGAATCTTATCGGATAGCCCTTGTGAATTGAGCAGGAATAGCCCACCCGAACCATACAAAACGAATATCACCAAGGATCCAGCCACGTTTCCAATGAGTTTGCCCCCCATGAGTTGTGAAGGCGTGACGGAACCCAAAAGCACCTCGGATATCCTAAGACTTTTTTCTTCCATAGCGCTTTCCAACATCGGTTGAGCCGCCATCAAAATCACCATGAACATCAGCATCATGACGCCGAAGGGCAAAAACATGGCAATCAGCGAATCCATTGGCGATTGGTCTTTGGATTTCCCAATGTCGGACGCTTGAATCGGCACGTTAGGAGTCAATTCAACCTTGGCGTCGATTTGCGAAAAAACTTCTGGCGCGATGCTAGTTAAACCGAATTGACGGATTCGAAGTTCTCGCATTTTCTGGCTGATGACGAAACCAAGCCAACTACGTGTCCCGCTGATGAGTGCATCTTGGCTGTAGAATTTCGGGACGACAGTGGGTGTATCCCCAGTACTTTCTAGCCCAGTACTTTCTAGCCCAGTACTCTCTAGCCCAGCACTTTCTAGCCCAGTGCTTTCTAGCCCAGTGCTTTCTAGCCCAGTGCTTTCTACCGCTTCGGCAACACCAAGCTTCGTCGGATCATCCCAGAGCGACTTTGGGATTTCAACGAGCGCATACAGTTCTCCATTCCTGATTTGACGGCTGTACTCAAGCCTCTGTTCCTCCGTCAATTCGTTGGGCGCCTCGGTGAACAACCAAATGTCTGCCTGCTGATTCATGAACGAATCTTTTGAATCCCGTCCGCTAAACTTCTTATCTGCCCTATCAATGTCTTTCTTCGAGAGCATTTTGAGTGCCTCGTTGCGTTGGGTGGCAGCTTGTTCAATGGTCTCAAAAAGCTGGGCCGTTCCATCCGCGACAACGATCTTAAGCGTTTTGCTGCCGCTGACACTATTGATCAAAGGCATGGCGATAATGCTGCCAAACATTAGGATCGGCATCATCACTAACGTAAACAAAAAGGCCTTGGTGCCGACCATTGCCACGTATTCACGATGCGCGATGACGAAGAGTTTGTACATTTGGAGCCGAGACTACTTTGCTGGTGCGATCCGGTAGAGACTTATTCGATTCCGTGCATCATTTTTCTGATCTTGGGAGTCAAGATCCAAATGACAACTCCCGACAAAATTGGGATCAAGGTGAAGATCATGAAAAAGAAAGCTAATCCATACTTTTCCGAAATCGGATCGATGAAACTTCCAGACAGTCCCGCTAAATAATTGGCGACGGCAGTCGCTAGAAACCAAACACCAAACATCAAGCCCACGAGCTTGATGGGTGCCAGCTTGCTAACATACGATAGCCCCACTGGCGAAACGCAAAGCTCTCCAAGCGTGTGAAGAAGGTAAGCAGCGATCAACCACCACATGCTGATCGAAGCCGATTTCGATTCGTTGCCGATGCCCATACTCCCCAAGGCCAATACTCCGAAGCCTAACCCAAGCAGGATCAATCCAAGCCCAAATTTTCCGGGCGCAGACGGATTGAGTGGGCTCTCCCAAAGTCGACTCAACAATGGAGCAAACGCAATGATGAAAAACGAATTGAGAATTCCGAACCAAGATGCTGGAACCTCCGTTTCATTCTGCTTTTCTTTGATGACGGTCGCGTTGAATTCACCTTCGAAAAGCTTGGCTTGCTCTTCTGAAATTATCTTGAGCTTGCCATTGCCCCCCTTTGCCTCCCGGTCGATGAGAAACAGTTTTTGATCGACCGCAAGCGGTTGGTCCCACTGAATCGTGCGCTCCATCCTAAGCGTCTTGGGGTCGCCCTCCTTTTCGGGTACGACTGTCGTTTCGAACGAAACAACGTAGGCCTTCATGTTAAACTCTTTGTTCAACATCCAAATCGCAATGGCCCAAATGATGACGAAGCTAATTCCGATCGCAAGATTGGATAACGGTATCTGTTCGTAGGTTTTGCTAATCAGCTTGAACAACACGAAGGTCACGATGGCCAATGGGACAACGGTAAACGCGGTGTTTGCCCAAAAGAAAACCGTTGCGGACGCTCCGCTCAAAACGCGGGCCGTGTAGTCTTTGGCAAAAATCGTCATCGATCCGCCAGCTTGTTCGAATGCCATCCAAAAAAATATCGTGAAGAATGAAAGGATGCCGATCACAATCAGCCGATCTCGGACCACGTTAGCAGGTTCCGCCTGGACTGTTTCACTATTTAGCTTTTTTGCTTGCGGCGTTGAGCGTTTTCCCACTTCGCCAAACAGCGATTTGCCCAGGAAGAACATGATCATCCCAAGTGCCATGAAAACACCAGCAAGTCCGAAGCCGTACGACCAGCCAACTTTCTCGCCTATGTAACCACACAAAAGGATTCCAAGAAATGCGCCGGAGTTGATGCCCATGTAGAAAATTGTGTAAGCGCCGTCTTTCCTCTCAGGATTGTTGGCATACAGTTGTCCAACCATAGACGAGATGTTCGGCTTGAATAAACCGTTACCGGAGATTAACAAACCCAATCCGATATAGAAAGTAAGAGGGGTGTCGAAGGCCATCGAAGCATGCCCGCATGTCATCAACAACGCACCGAGTAGGACCGCGCCCCGATAACCAAACAATTTATCGGCCAGTATGCCTCCGAGAATCGGCGTCAAGTAAACTAACCCCGTGTACCAGCCATACAGCTCTAGAGCGCTTTTTCGGGACCAACCCCAACCTCCATCCGCGAGTTCACTAACCAAAAACAACACCAGCAATGCCCGCATGCCGTAGTAACTGAATCGTTCCCACATCTCCGTAAAAAACAACAGGAACAAGCCCGGGTGATGTCCAAATATCTCGTTCTCTTTTTCATTGACCATAGCGAAAATGTTTCAGGGGGTGTTGAGAGATAGGCGAAGGACAACCAGCTATCGAATCGTTCCGGCTTGTTCGGTAGAAATCATGTTCTTGCTGCAACAGGACCGATACCTTCGTTCCGCTTTCCATCGATCGCGACACGTGCTTGATCTCTCGCAAATGAAGTTAAAATCTGTCACGGTTTGCCCGGGTTGGGAGAGGAGCCTTGAGCACTACATGTAGGGAAAATGTGCCACTTTCTTACCCATAACGCAAGGGTGCATCCATCAAACTTCGGATTTTCCTGATTCCTTTTCGTCATTTGCCAAAAAACATTCCCTTTCTAAGCTGCGGCTTGATCTCGGGGTAACTTCCGTGCAAAATGCAGTTCCAGACCCTATTCGCAATTCACTTGAACGAGCCATTCATGCTCTTCGATTCGCAACAAGTACTCACTCGTGCCAAACTGGGTGATGAATCGGCCAAAGGAGAATTGCTCAACCGCTTTCGCCCGTACTTGAATGTGATCGCCCAGCGGCATTTAGACGAACGCCTGCAAGGTCGCATGGATTTTGCGGATGTCGTCCAAACTACTTTTCTCGAAGCGACGCGTGATTTCGATCAGTTTCGAGGCGATTCGGTCGAATCCTTACTAGCTTGGCTTCGGAATATTCTTCGCAATAACGTTGCAACCGCCCACCAACATCACCTCGCTGCTCAAAAACGCTCTGCTCGAAAAGAGACGCTGATTCGGTTGAGCTCCGACTCGGGAGGCAGTTCGCTCGGCATGGCGGAGATCCTGCCATCCAATACGTCATCACCAAGTCAACGGATGATGCGCGACGAAGCAGCTGTTGTTCTCGCAGCTTGCCTTGAGCAAATCCCCGAAACGCAACGCGATGCGATTCGATTGAGATACCTCGAAGGAATGGCGCTCAAAGAAATCTCCGATCGCATGCAGAAATCGGAAATGGCGGTAGCAGGTCTTCTCAAGCGAGGGCTGCGTGCACTTCGAGAAGAGATGGCAATAAGGCAAGCGGGCTTGAGTGCTTAGTCCGTTCCTCAGAGCATGCCAACCAATTTATGCCCCGTTGGTCGACGGATGTGTTTTTTCCCAGTGTTTTAGTCCTGCACGGATCTCCTTCAAATGCATCCAATGACCGTGCGTTTTCGAAGTACTAGACACCATTGTTTCGGGCGAGATTTCTCCCTTCTCAATTTTGTGAAGGAAATCCGATTCGCCAATGGGACCAACCGCCTTGGACTTCCCAAAGAAACCCTTTTTCATAAAAAACCAGTCAGCAGACATTCTCATTCCCCCTTCAATAAACATCAATTTGAAAAAATGTTTCGTTTAAGTCAGCAGAATGAAATGACATCCTGTTCTAAGCTACCAACTAGGAACACTGAATCATACCGGAAGTAACGCGCCAAAATCCAGATCGCAAAAATCGCTTTTTGGGTTTTTTGGCGTTTTACCGCCCTTTAAATGGCGATAAAAGTTGGATTTAACCACTTTGATGCAACTTGTCCAGGAAAGCCATCCATTGAATCGCTTTGGACTACGACTGCAAACCGTCACCGAAAAAGACCCGTTTTGCGGTATCTCGAAGTATCCAGGCCTTGTCTTCGTTCGTGAGAAAGTCGAGCTTGTCCCGAAAGAGGGCGATCGATGCGAGGTACGAATGTTCGGCTTGGACTTGATAAGGACAATCCGATCCCCACATTAACCGGTTGGCGCCAAACGCATCACGCAGACGACGAACCATTTCCGACAAATCCAGATGGGGAGGTTTCTTTTTTCCAAGAGCATACATGGCCGAAGTCTTGACGAAAACTTTGTTGAACTTGGCTAGTTGGCATAGTTGGTTGATATCGGACTCTTGGATCGTCCCTGTCATTCCAATGCGGGAAAAATGATCGATAACCACAGGTGTTTCAGGAAATCGTTCGCACATCGAGGCCACTGCCGGTAATGCGTCAGGGTTCGAGAGCAAGCACATCGCTAAACCCGCGTCTGCTCCGTACGCCCACATTTTTTTCATACCGATTGCGTTTTGCCACGACTCCGCATTGGATTTGTCGGCGTAAAGTCGAAAGCCCCTGACACCTTGCTCCGCTAATAATTTCATAGTCGTGGTTACATTGGCAAGTTTCTCGTCGACGACAGCAACTCCAGAAAACACACCAGGATACTTCTTGATGCAGTCGATCATGTAACTATTGTCGAAACCAAAGAAATTCATCTGGATCAATACGATTTGCTTTACGCCTTGCGGCCGGCAATGCACAAACAACTCGTCTGGAGTAAACGAAGCAGGGACTCGATCGGCTTCGGAAAATCCAGTCGCAAGTGGGTAGATCTCGCTGAACTTATCCCAAACATGTACGTGTGCATCTATTGCATCCTCGATGCCCGGGGTATTCTCATTGGCGAACAATTCGCCATTGGCTAGCAACTTGCCCGCAGTCAATGCACATATGCCTGAATGGACAAAATCCCGTCGATACATGTTTGTAGCCTTTCCCAGTGTTTCTCATTCTGTAATCTATTCGAAATTCAGTAGAAAGCGTCTGTAGAACTCAAAGGCAAGCTCGACTTGGTCCAACTCGACGTACTCGATCGCAGCGTGTGCTCGATCGATGCTTCCTGGTCCAATGATAACACTTGGGATGCCTTGGCGCGACAACTTGCTGGCATCGCTTCCGAACGGAACCCCGAAAAAGTGTGCTTCTCGCCCAAGTTGCGAGAGTGTTCTTTGTGCACAGGTGGCAACGGCCGCATTTGGATCGGTCGCCATTGCGTGGTCGATGAGCATCGGCTGCTCCATATCGAATCTTGCCTTTGGCTCGGCTTGTTGAATTTGGTCGACGATGGATTGATATCCCAACAGTACATTCTCGACAGTTTCACCAGGCAGCATTCGACGGTCGATTTCGATGAAGCAACGATCCGGCACAAAGTTCACTTGCACGCCACCCTGGATGATCCCCACGTTTCCAGATGGAGAACCAAGCATTGGGTGCACCGTGGCTAAAAGCGATTCGTGGTAGCGTTCGAGAGCCAGGACCAACCTAGCCATGTGATGAATCGCATTGACACCCAGATGTGCTTTTGAACTATGAGCTGCTACGCCGTTAGCGACGATTCGCCAGCGCAAAACACCCTTGCTTGCGATTGCGACTCGCATTTCGGTGGGTTCTGCAACCAGAGCTGCATCGGCACGAAGGCCATCGCACAGTTTCTGAACACCAAGAAACGAGAATTCTTCGTCGACCACGGCACACATCCAAACCTCGCAGGGCGGTTTCTGACCAGACTGTTTCAAATCTGCGACCGCATGCATCATCGCGGCCAGACCTCCCTTGGTATCGCAGGCACCTCTGCCGAACAACTTCCCATCCTCGATGGTTGGTACAAACGGCGGGATGCTCATCCCCTCGACCGAAACCGTATCCATGTGGGCTTCTAGCAAGACACGACGCGAGGGGGCTTTGCCAGGAAGCCGGGCGATCACGTTGGTTCGACCGGGAAGAACGGACTGCGTCATGGATTCGATGCCCCGCGCCCGAAAGAAAGACAAAATAAACTCAGCGACAGATGCTTCGCCCGGCCCGTCGCGGTAAAAAGAGTTTACGCTGTTGATGCTTACAAGCTGCGATAAAGTTTCAACGGCGGACAACGCACTAGCCACTTCTAAAAACGCAATGGTGGGTAAACGCCTGGAACTGTACCACGTAGCACAGGCTGCCAGCCTGTAATAGTCTAATAAGCACAGGCTAGCAGCCTGTGCTACGGGCATGCCCTTGACTACGTCGAAAATAGCCGTTAGGAAAAAACCTTACGGACTTACTTGGCAAGCGAGGCTTCGATCAGTTTGATCACTTCAGGGGAATCTGGTTCTGTTCCGCTATTGAATCGGCCAACCAAATTTCCTTTGCGATCCAGAACGAACTTTTCGAAATTCCACTTAACCGCGCCTTTGCCAAGAGGCTTAGCGTCTTGCTCGCTTAGATATTTGAACAGGTCGCAAGCCTTTTCGCTCCCAGCATCCTTGACGTTGACCTTTTCCATCATATCAAAAGTGACCTTGTATTTACTGGTGCAGAAATTTCTGATTTCCTTGCTTGTGCCGGCTTCTTGGCTACCGAATTGATTGCAAGGAACTCCAACAATGACGAGTCCTTTGTCCTTGTAGGCTACATTTAGTTTTTGAAGTGCATCGTATTGTCCCGTGTATCCGCACTTGCTAGCCACGTTGACAAACATAACGACTTTGCCTGCATATTTGCTCAAATCAGCGGCTTCTCCTTCCAGCGTGTTCATCTTGAACGAGAGAGCCTTGGGGAGATCCGTTTTCGAAGATTCGTCGGCAACGGCAGACGAAGATGCGTTGGGGTTTGCGGCATATCCAGATACAAGTGCCATAGCAGCGATTCCAGCCATAAGAGTTTTGCGATACATCGACATCAATTGGTTCCTAGCAAAAAAGAAATGAAAGCGATCAACAGATCGCGGGTGTGCGGTGGCTAACTTAGTCATCAGACTACCGCATTATAGCGATCGTTCAAGCTTTCTGTCCAATTCATCAGACTTCGTAGCTCACTTTTCCGTGTTTGCTAGCTCGACTTATTTTGTCAAGGCTGTACAAGCCGGCGAGGACGAATTCTACGCAGGACGCTCGAATAGCGGGTTGATCCGTCGCATTTACGTCGAAGGCTGCTTCCCAGACAGGTGGAACGTGCTTGAGCCGCTCCGCGTAGGCGGAACTTGGCAAAAGATCACCCACTTCGATCCGCACGCCCTTGTTAAATATGTCGGCAATCTGACCGACACCATGCTCGCTTGTGTATTGTTCGAAAACCACTTTGATGGCGTTGGCTAATAGCGAATCCAGGATCTTGTGTTCCGTCATTTGGTGGCTTCCCATCAAATCCACTTCTAATTTTCCGAGGGACGACGAGTACAGATGCCCTAAATCACTGATTCTTGGGACGGCTATTGGTTCTCCCAACAACACGGCTCGCTGCCGGGCGGATGCGATCATGGTTCGATAGTTCGACAGCGAGAAACGCGCCGACACTCCGGATGCTTGGTCGACGTACTTGCTCTTGCGAGCTTGGGTCGTAATCTCTTCGATAATCTCCGTCATGAAATAAGGAATCTGAACGGGATATTGGCCGCCCAGATCGAGGCCACATTCTTGCTGCAGGATTTGGATCCCCAGATCGCGATCGGTTTGATAATGCGTTTGAATGAGCGATCCGATCCGATCTTTCAATTGCGGTATTACTTTGCCGCTGCGGTTGTAGGTTCCTGGGTTTGCGGAAAACAGGATGAAGATATCCAGGTCGAATCGAACGGGGTAGCCTCGGATCTGTACGTCTCTTTCTTCGAGGATATTGAAAAGGCCCACTTGAACCATTTCATCTAACTCGGGCAACTCGTTCATTGCGAAGATGCCGCGGTGCATTCGTGGAATCAAGCCAAAGTGTAGAGCGGCCTCCGCCCCCATGCTGACACCACCCGTCAGTTTCGAAGGGTCGATTTCGCCGATCACGTCGGCGAATTTGGTGCCCGGCGCAAGGCGTTCCACATAGCGTTCCGAACGGTGCCACCATCCGATCGGCACCTGTTCTGCAGTGTGACTCGCCAAAAACTCTTTGGCAGTTTTCGTGATCGGGTGGAAGGGATCCTCGTGGACTGGTACGTCGAGAATATCCAAGTAGGGGACGTACTCGTCGAGAAATCGCACGAGCGTTCGCATGAGCCGACTTTTGGCCTGCCCCTTTTCGCCGAGGAACAACAGGTCGTGCCCAGCCAGCAAGGCAATGTTAAGTTCGGGAATGACGGTATCTTCGTAACCGATGATGCCAGGGTAGAGAGGCTCGCCGTTCGCAAGCATTTTTAGGAAATTCGAACGAATTTCTTCTTTGACGGATCGGCTTTTCCAGCCACTCGCTTGAAGCTCAGCTAGCGTTTTTGCGGACGGTTGTTTGGTATCGGACATTAGAAAGAAACGCTTTGTTCGAGAATTTGAAAGTGAGAACGATGTTAGGATGTTATAGCAAGTCGGCAACGTTGGCGAATTCTGGCTCTTGGAAGGACTCGAACCATACGCGATACTGTGACCGCAAAGAGTTAGTCGCCAAAACAAGAATCGTAACGTATCCAACCCAAGCTTTCATGCGAGCCAGTCGCGTGAAAAGTTCATTTCGTCCGACGCATGGAGCAAACCAGATGGCGATTGAGAATTCCCGAATTCTAGAAAACTTGAATCCAGCCCAGCGGGCAGCGGTCACGCACGTGGATGGCCCCTTGCTCACCCTTGCCGGCCCTGGTAGCGGCAAAACTCGCGTCGTAACCCATCGGATCGCCTATTTGTTGGAACAAGGCATTTCGCCTTACTCAATCCTTGCTTTGACGTTCACCAACAAAGCCGCCCAGGAGATGAAATCCAGGCTGGCGAAGATCAGCGACGACGCACCCGTTTGGATGGGAACCTATCACGGTTACTGCGCTCGATTTCTTCGCCGTTACGGTCGGATGGTAGGCATCTCAGAAAATTTTTCCATCTTCGATATGGACGATTCCAAAAAGGCCATGCAACAAGCCATCGAGCTTGCCCAAGTGTCCATGACGCATTTGAATTTCAATGACGTCGTCAAAGGAATAAGCGACCTCAAGAATCGCGTCATCACGCCCGAGATGCTCGAAGGCGAACATCGCTCGGCGACCGACAAGATCTTGGGAAAGATCTATCCTGCCTATCAGAAACTCTTATTGCAAAACAACGCGGTTGACTTCGATGATCTCCTGATGCACACCGCCTCGATTCTGCGATCGAGTCCCGATCTTCGCAGCGAACTCGATTCCAAACATCGCTATATTTTGGTCGATGAATACCAGGACACCAACCTGTCCCAGTATCTGATCGTGCGTTCGATGTCCGTTGAGTATCCGAACTTGAATGTCACAGGTGACCCGGATCAATCGATCTATGGTTGGCGAGGCGCGGACATTTCCAACATTCTTAACTTCGAACGCGACTATCCCAACGTCGTGACGGTTCGGCTGGAACAAAACTATCGAAGCACACCGGAGGTTCTGTCCATTGCGGATTCGCTCATCTCCTGCAATACACGCCGAAAAGCCAAGCGATTGATCCCAACCCGAGAGAAAGGCTTTCCGGTTCGACTGTGTGCCTACTCGACCGCACGCGATGAGGCGGACAACATCGCCGACCAAATAGCCGTTGCGGTGATCGAAGGAAGTGCGAAACCAAAAGATTTCGCCATTCTATACCGGACCAATGCTCACTCGCGACTTCTAGAAGCCGCCTTGCTTCGTCGCAAACTCAATTATCAATTGATCGGTGGATTCCGATTCTATCACCGAGAAGAGATCAAGGACTTGCTCGCTTATTTGCGGCTTGTACACAATCCGACCGACGATATTTCATTCCAACGCGTCGTCAATGTGCCTACACGCGGACTCGGCGACAAATCCATCGCAAAAGTTACGGAGCTGGCTCGCTCGAAGGACATACCGATGCTTGTGGCACTCCGAGCGGCGATTGAACATGGATACCTTAGCAAAAAAGCGACTTCCGGTGCACGCGAATTCCTTGCAATCTACGAACAGTTGGTCCATCTTTCGTCGGGCCCGCTGTCGGTATTGATTCAACAATTGGTTGCCAAAACCGACTACGTCAAGTATCTATCGGGCAAGAAGTCCGAAGCACCGGATGAGAGCATCCAAGGTAACATCAATGAACTTATCGCCGACGCAGCCGAAGTCGACCGCCAAGATATGGATGGCAATGCGATCGAACGATTTCTCGAACAAGTGACGCTGCTGAGCGACGCCGATGGCATCACGGATACCGATAGCAAAGTCACTCTGATGACATTGCATTCCGCAAAGGGTCTAGAATTCGACAACGTTTTCATCATCGCTGTCGAACAAGAAGTGCTACCGCACATTCGATCGATGCGCGACCCAGCCCAATTGGAAGAAGAACGTCGATTGTTTTTTGTTGGCATAACACGAGCCAAAAACCGGTTGCAAATCAGCACAGCTCGAACACGAGGCTTCGGAAATTCCAAGATGAGTAGCCCAAGTTCCTTCTTATTGGAACTGCCGCGAGCTGAGATGGAGATTATTGACCGCAGTGAACCTTTCGGTTTCGGTGACGACTTTGCAACGGACGATCACGGCGATTCCTATCGGGAGGAATGGGAATCCAAGAGTTTTTTACATCGGGGTAAACGCGCTAATATCCCAGCACCCAAGCGCAAGCAACTTGCCATTGAAACGAAAGAGGAATGGGAAGTCTCGCAGGAGCCACCCAACGCTGCGGAAGAGAACGACGTGGTCTTTCAAGACATTAGTCCTCGGAATTTTTCAGAGGAGGAGATCCCGATGGGGCTCGACGACATCTCGAAAAAACTTACTCGCTTAAACAAACAGTTGCCCCTAGGTGGACTCAAAACCGCCGCCCAAATCGCAGTGACAACCACACCAGACGGAATCCCGGTCGATCGTTTCGAAGAGGGTGATATCGTAATGCACCCAACCTACGGTCAAGGAACCATATCCTCGGTGGAGGGTCGAGGAATGCGTCGAATGGCTCGCGTGACGTTTCAAGATGGAGACAGCAAGTCATTTCAGTTGAGCAAATCGAAACTGTCGTATCCTTGACTTAATCCCGTGTGCCTCGTGCTGCGGTTCGTTCAGGCTGGCTAAAGCCGCACTAACCTATCCAAAACATGGCAAACCAAAGTACCGCAGCGATAGCACCCAGGAAACTGAGAGTCCAAACGGCGGTTCGCCAGCTTTGACTCAGAATCCGTTCCATGGATTCATGTCGTGTGGCGGCCATGACGAGAGAAACGGCAGCCAAGATCGGCAGCAACCACAACAAGTATTCAATCGATATCGCCATTTGCCTGCTCCCTGCTCAGCCTCTGGGCTCAGCCTCTGGAATCCTAGAAGGTTGCCCGAGCGTTTGTTTCGCGAAGTGCTTCGGTTAGATCGATCCGCGCGCTATCAGCCCAAAGGCCTTCCAGATCATAGAACTTTCGGCATTCCTCGTCGAACAGATGTATGACGACCCCACCGTAGTCCAACGCGATCCATCGACTGTCATTGTAACCCGAAATGCTCAGCCTAATTTCGCCGCGTGCCTTGTAGACACGTTCGATTTCTTCCGCGATGGCTTGCATTTGACGTCGGCTCGTTCCCGTCGCGATGACAAAGCAATCGAAAACGCTGGTCTGCTTGGACAAATCCAAAACGAGGATATCCTGAGCTTTGTTCTCAGCCGCAGCTTTCGCCGCGATTTTGGCAAATTCGATGCTGTCCGCCAGCGTTTGCATCGGGACTTGTGATAGTGTCGTTGCCGTGTCCGGTTGTGCCATTAGGATTGCCAAGGGGAGGTTGAATCAAACTACTGAATCGCCCAGTTTACTATAAGTTTTGACAATTGTCACGATGAGAAACCTCGCTCCCCTTGCCCTTGATTGATTCGTGGGTGCATTCTGCGTGCGTCAAACCGTCGCAATCGGAGAGCTCTTCCGTCCGTGTTTTCCGAAAAAATGCCACTCATACTGGAAAACGACCAATGGCGGTTGACAGTATTCCGGGGACGGGACACGCTAGTGGGTTTGATCCGCGAATGCTATTGATTCGGGCTCGAAGGAATCTAGGCTCGACAACACAAACACACTTCAATTCGCCGCTTTGGTGGAGCTAATTCGTGAAACTAATTCATAATTCACAAACGAAAAACGGACTCGATGGAAATTGCGCCGTAGAGGACCAGCCGTTCGGAACGGTTGCTTCCTGCGGAATGGACCTTTCCAAAGCCCTGGATTTCGAACCGGACTACGATTCGGCAATGGAGCCCCAGAACCAACCGAGTGTCGAGTTCGGTGAGCCATTGCAAGATTGGTTTGAAATGGCTCTCAAAGCGGAAACTCCCGTCCGTGCCCCAGCGAAAAATTCTTGGGGAGAGGATGAGGAGGAAGGCGAAGACGAACTTCCCATCGGCGATACCGAGGACGAAGAACAAGATCCCTTCGAAGACTTCGACGAAGATGACTTCGATGATGACTTCGACGACGATTTCGAAGAAGAGTTGGACGACGAATACGAGATCGAACCGGCCGACGATGGATTGGTACCAGGCGCCGTCGAAGATATTGACGAAGAAATCTTGGACGAAGAAGAGGAAATCGAGCCGGGAATTAGCGATGTCGATTGAGCTGTGGTTTGAAAGCAACAGCTTACCTTCGCAGTTTTCACCCACCAGCCCCCGACTTTAGGTCATGTTTCACGCTGTCAAAACGGATGCTAAGTTTCCAAAACTCGAAGAAGAAATTCTGGCGTTTTGGAAACAGAATCGAATTTATGAAAAATCGCTGGAACTGCGGGCCGCCGCTCCGGCTTTCGTGTTCTTCGAAGGACCGCCGACAGCCAATGGAATGCCCCATCCAGGACATTGCTTGACCCGCGCCATCAAAGATGTCTTTCCGCGCTATCGAACCATGCGAGGATTTCGTTGCGATCGAAAGGCCGGCTGGGATACTCACGGTCTACCGGTGGAAGTCGAAGTTTGCAAGGAACTCGGTATCCATAGCAAAGATGAAATTGAAGCGTACGGCATCGAAGGCTTTATTCAGCGATGTCAGGAAAGCGTTTGGAGGTACATGCAAGAGTGGGAACGCATGACCGAACGTCTAGGCTTTTGGATCGATTTATCGCAAGCCTACGTCACCTACCATCAAAGCTACATCGAAAGCGTATGGTGGTCGCTCAAGACGTTGTTCGATCGAGGCTTGCTCTATCGCGGTCACAAAATTGTTTGGTGGTGGGCTCAAGGTGGCACGGCCTTGAGCGCTGGCGAAGTTGGCCAGGGGTATCGCGAAGTTGCCGACCCAAGCGTTTATGTTCGCTTTCCGATCGAAGGGCTCGAAAAGACTTCTCTCATCGTTTGGACGACGACTCCATGGACTCTACCAAGCAATCAATTCGCCGCTGTGAACTCCCAACTCGACTATGCTTTTTGTCGCGATGACGAAGCGGACGAAACAATCGTCGTTGCACAGGCATTGGTCCAATCCCTCGCCGACAAAACCAAGCGAGAGCTTACGATTCAAAAGACCATTAAGGGCTCAAAGCTCGTCGGTTTGCACTACACGCCTCCGTTCCCCTACTATTATGACCAACTAGCATCGGATTCCGTCGCACTCACGGCCGGCGGTGCAGAGCGTCCGTCATGGCGCGTTGTCGCGGCTCCCTTCGTTACCATCGATTCGGGGACAGGCCTCGTTCACATGGCACCACCTTTTGGTGAAGCGGACTACGAAGTCCTAGTCGAACAACGAAAACGCTTTGCGGAACCCAATCAACCTCCATTGCTTTGCCCTGTGTCGCCCAGCGGCAAGTTCACCTCCGAGGCGTCTGACTACGAAGGCGTATGGGTCAAAGACGCGGACAAACCCATCACCCGCAGATTGCGAGACGAGGGGAGCCTTTGGTACCAAGAGCAATACGTTCATGATTATCCATTTTGTTGGCGTGCAAGCGAAGATCCACTCATTCAGTACCCGCGAGAAAGCTGGTTCATTCGAACCACTTCCTATCGCGATGCAATGCTTGAGAACAACCAGAAAATCGGCTGGAATCCCGAACACATCGGAACGGGCCGTTTTGGCAATTTCCTAGAATCCAACGTCGATTGGGCGATTTCCCGTGAACGCTACTGGGGTACTCCATTGCCTATCTGGGTTTGCGATCAAACCGGTAAAATGGAGGCGATCGGCAAGTACGAGGAACTTCTCGCCAAGTCCGGTATTCGCGGCGTCGAAGTATGGGAACAAGCCAAGGCAAAGAACCCAGAACTCGTCGACGACTTGCGCGTTCACAAGCCCTACATCGACGCCGTCACTTACGATTCACCGTTCGCAATCGGTGCACGCATGACACGCGTCACCGAAGTCATCGATTGTTGGTACGATAGCGGTGCAATGCCTTTCGCGCAGTGGGGATATCCGCATAAAAATGCGGAGTTGTTCAAGAGCCAGTTCCCTGCAGACTTCATCAGCGAGGCCATCGACCAGACGCGAGGCTGGTTCTATAGCCAGCTCGCCATCAGTACCATGCTCTTCGAAAAGGAGACCGTGGCTTACCCACACCCGTTCAAGAACTGCATCGTTTTGGGCTTGATGCTGGCCGAATGGTACGAAAGCAAGGATGGCAAACAACGCTTCCTAACGGAAGAAGAGGCCCGCGAGGTCCTCGGGAACGACCTCGTCCACAAGACGGGCAAGATGTCGAAATCGCTTCGCAATTACCGAAGCCCGCAAGAGATTTTCGACAAGTATGGTGCGGATGCTTTGCGATGGTATCTCTTCGCAAACCAACCACCTTGGAATTCCATTCTCTACAGTGAACGAGCCATTCGAGATAGTATTCCCGAGTTCATTCTTCGACTCTGGAACGTCTTTAGCTTCTTTACCATCTATGCGGAAATCGATGGTTTCCAAGGGCCTTCCGATATCGTTGGGCCACTTGCTCAACTGACCTCGAAAGAGTTTGCACAATCGCCAACGTATCGCCCCATCGGCGATCGCAGCGAATTGGATCGTTGGATGATGAGCGAGTTGGCGGCAGCTTGCAAGGAGGCCGTCGATCGAATGGATAACTACGATAGCTACGGTGCGTGCCAGGCTCTCAACGCGTTGGTGGATGCGTTGAGCAATTGGTACGTCCGCCGTAGCCGATCACGTTACTGGTCTGCCGACAAGCAATCGACCGACAAGCTCGACGCGTATTGGACGCTCTACGAGAGCCTCGTTATCATCGCCAAGTTGATCGCGCCATTCACTCCCTTTTTAGCTGAAGTTCTATGGCGGCACTTGAAGGGCACATTGCCCGGTGTTTGCGAAAGCGTTCATTTGTGCGACTATCCCGACGGAAGTTTTGCGACCACCGATCCCACATTGAATACTCGCATGGCTCTGCTTCGAGAGATCGCTTCGCTAGGTCGTTCGGCACGCATGGATGCCAAGCTCAAAGTTCGACAGCCGCTTGGTCGGGTCGAAGTGACGATGGCGGACAACACGCATATCGAGTGGCTAAAAATCCATGACGACATCGTGCGAGAAGAGCTCAACGTCAAAGAAATCCACTACGCAAGCGGAGCAAGTCCATTCGTCGAGTACTCGGTCCTGCCAAACTTGCGGAAGCTTGACCCACGCGTTGGACCTTTGTTGCCGAAGGTCAAGCAAGCCTTAGCTATCGCTTCGGGCGCACTCTTGCTTGAACAGATGACACTTCATTCCAAAATCACTCTTAACGTCGACGGAAACAAAATCGAACTCGACAGCGAAGACATTCAAGTTCGCATGAGTGCAAAAGCAGGTTGGGCTGCTTCGCAAGGTAAGAATTGCGTCGTCGCACTCAATACGGAGCTTACCGATAGCTTGATTCGCGAGGGAATTGCCAAGGATGCGATTCGCTTGATCCAAGATATGCGCAAAAAGCGACAGTGCAACTTCAGCGACCGAATTGAAGTTGTTTTGCAAACCGACGTTTCCTTGATTCGAGATGCAATCCAAGAGAACCATGCATTCATATGTTCGGAAACTTTAGCGGTCCAATTATCGATGGAGAGCACCGCCAAATCCATTGAGCTTGAAGACGTGGAGTTAGCCGACACAACGGTCCAGTTAGGCCTTTGTCCCATCACCTGAGTAAAACCATGACAAACTACCGAACCGAAGTTGATTCGATGGGCGAGGTTCAAGTGCCCGCCAACGCTTACTATAGTGCCCAAACACAACGGGCCGTTGAGAATTTCCCGATCTCGGGCTGGCAGTTGCCAGTCCCTCTTATTCGCGGCATGGGGCGAGTCAAATTAGCCTGCGCGAAAGCCAACAACGATCTTGGAAAATTAACGCTCACAGGCAAAAACCGGCTCAGCATCGATCAAGTGAAAGCCATGTATTCGGCTTGCCAGGATGTCATCGATGGAAAAATGGACGGTGAGTTTCCGGTCGATGTTTTTCAAACGGGCTCGGGAACGTCCAGCAACATGAACATCAATGAAGTCATCTCCAATCGTGCCATTGAGTTGATGGGTGGCGATCGCTTTTCGAAATCGAAACCGATCCATCCAAACGATCACGTCAACATGGGACAGAGCACCAATGATACCTTTCCCACAGCCATCCACGTCGCAACTGCTTGCGAGATTCACAACACGCTCATTCCACAACTTGAGAAGCTCCACCGAATCGTGCGAGACAAGGCTGAGCAATGGGACAAGATCATTAAGATCGGTCGAACTCATTTGATGGATGCGACTCCGCTGCGATTGGGGCAAGAGTTCGGCGCGTTTGCAAGGCAAATAGAACTTTCTCTCGAACGAGCTCGTGTGGCTGCCAAAGCGGTTTATGAATTGCCGGTTGGGGGGACTGCCGTCGGCAGCGGCATCAACACGCATCCCGAGTTCGGTGGGCGAGTCGCTGCGGACTTGGTCAAACAAACGGGCATCCCGTTTATCGAAGCAGTCGATCATTTCGAAGCCAACGCGCAACGCGACGGACTTGTTGAATGTCATGGGCAAGTCAAGACGATTGCGATGTCGTTGTTCAACATTTCGAACAATATCCGTTGGTTGGGATCCGGCCCTCGATGCGGATTTTATGAAGTGATTCTGCCCGATCGTCAGCCTGGCTCGTCGATCATGCCCGGCAAGGTGAATCCGGTCATGTGCGAGAGCATGATGCAATTGACCGCTCGCGTGATGGGTAACGATACAACCATGACCCTCTGCGGTGCAACGGGCGGCAATTTTCAATTGAACATCATGATGCCGGTCATGGGGCACGCGATGCTTGAAAGCGTAGCGTTGCTGTCGAAGGGCATCGGCGCGTTTATCGAGTTCTGCATGGACGGCCTAGAAGCCAACCCGGAAGCATGCGAAGCGGCGGTCGAGCAGAGTTTGTCGATGGTCACCAGTCTCAATCCACATATCGGCTATGAGAAAGCGGCTAAGCTGACCAAAGAAGCGTTCGCATCTGGCAAGACAATCCGCGAGTTATGTATCGAACAAGACGTGCTGCCCAAGGAAACGCTGGACGCAGCTCTGGATCCGTTCTCCATGACCGAGCCACAAGCATAACGTTTTCTGGCGAAGCCGCGTACCATGGTTTCGAGCATTCAGAACACAGTTACCGGGCTGTTGATTTAATGGTAACCCGAAGCGTGCGCGAGGTATTGCAGTCGGCTCCTCGCTTACGGGCACGGGTTACCATTGTGTGGCACGAGCGAGCTCGTGAATTCATGGGCGAGACGCCCATGCCACTTTCGAATACCCTGTCTCACAATCCATTAAAGCAACGAGCCGCTAAGACGCGGATGCATGAATCGATCATTTTCGCGATACAGAGACTTCGTCTTTCACTGGAACTAGAAAGTTTTTTCGCAGGAACTCCACAATCCGAAGCGCGGATTTTTCGCTATCGGTCGTACCACGTACCACCAGCGTTCCATCCTCGTTGACAATCACGTCGATCATCGCATTCGGGAAGGCTTGCGCGACCATTCGATTCGCGTCGCGGACATCGCGCGTGAATGGAGATGGGTCGGACAGCGGTTCCACCCAATTCCACTGCGGAACTGGTTCGGCGGACAACGGGGCTGGAAGATAGCCTTGACTGGAACTTGGACTGGGGATTGGACTGTAATCTAGACTGAAACTTGGAATGGGAGTTGGAATGGGGCTTGGAATGGAACTTGGAATGGGAGTTAGACTTGGAAAGGATCTTGGGCGGGAGCTTGGACTTGGACTTGGAACTGGGATTGGACTGAAGCTTGGACTGTAGCTTGGATTGTAGCTTTGGACTGGTTTGAAGGATTCGGAGTCACGGCCGTTCCGATGCGGGAAGTTTGTGGGGGGGGCAATGCTTAACGTTTTCCCCAATCGCGAGGTGGCTGGAGAAGTTGGCTTTGCATGCAAAATCGATATTGGCTCCCATGGTTTCCATGGTTTCCATGGTTTCCCAGAGGATGAGGCGTTGGATGTTTTGCATTTTCCGTCTTGGCAAGCGTGGTAGCCATCGCTGTATCCGAAACCATGATACCGTCCCAAATGGTTGGTTGAGGAGCCTCGGCTTGACGGAAGTTGAGCATGCGCCGGTAACGAAAGCAGGCAAGCAATTGCAAGGGAAAACACTCGCGGAACCATACGCATACCATCCTTGATCCGATCCTTTGATTTGCTGTCGCAACGTGAAAATCCGTTTTCTCGTGTTGCAGCGAAATCACATTCCACGTTTGGAACGTGATTCTTGTATCGACGAACGCACATCGCTGGTTGAATTGGTGCGATCGATCCTGAAGTTCCTGCGATGAAAATGTACGCGTAGTTGCATTGGGTAATCTGTAGCGTTTGAGGGCGACAGTCGAACTGGGGCTTTGGCGGCGGCTTAGGAAGCGATACAATAAATGTTCCTTCCAAAAACAATTAAGCTAGGAGCCTGACGTGATGCGCCAACAACCTTTTCAATTCATTTCTTTTAGAACGCTCAACCGACTTGGTGCTGGCATTTGTCTGCTTGCAATTTCAATTACCTCCATGAACGCTTACTCAGACGATTCCAAAATGCGAATTGACACTGCCCCGTACGGCAAAACGGCTGATGGCCAAAACGTGAGTCTCTTTACTCTCGTCAATGCGAGCGGCAACACGGTCGAAATGATCGATTATGGTGCGATTGTGGTTTCCATCAACGTTCCGGATCGGAATGGGAAACGAACGAATGTTACCGCCGGTTTCGCCTCTCTCGACGGCTATTTGCAGCGGCACCCCTACTTTGGTTCAACCGTCGGTCGGTTTTGCAACCGAATCGCCAAAGGAAAATTCTCGATCGATGGCAAGACCTATTCTCTTGCGATTAACAATGGTCCCAATCATTTGCATGGGGGTGAAGTCGGCTTCGATAAACTGGTATGGCGTGTTTCCGAAAAGCTGAAGGCAGATAACAGCGTTGGTCTGCGATTTTTGCTTTCCAGTCCCGATGGGCAAGAGGGGTATCCTGGAACTCTAAAGGTTGTGGCGGACTATGTTTGGGACAACGAAAATACGCTCACCATCCGCTTTACCGCAAATACAGACAAGGCAACGCACGTCAATCTCACGAATCACGCTTACTTTAATCTTTCCGGGGCTGGAAGCGGGACTGTGTACAAACATGAATTGGAACTTGCGAGCGATCAATATCTAGACGTGGACGAGAACATGATCCCGACGGGCAAAATCCCAAATGTCAAAGGTACTCCGTTGGATTTCATGGTTAAGCATCCGATCGGTGACAAAATTCAAGAACTCCCGGAAACCAAAGGGTACGATCATTGTTTCGTAGTCCGAGGAGAAACGGGCAAACTCCGGCTAGCCGCCAATGTAGTTGACCCTGCGAGCGGTCGATCCATGGAAGTGCGTACGACGCAACCTGGCATCCAACTCTACACCGGTAACTTTCTAGACGGGACCTCAGGCAACGCGGGCTTCAAGCAACACGAAGCATTTTGTCTTGAAACGCAGCATTTCCCGGACGCCCCAAACCAAAGTTCGTTTCTTACGACTCTGCTCAAGCCTTCCGAAACGCTTGAAGAAACAACGACGTATCATTTTGGTTTGGTCAAATAGGCCGTGGCCTGATGACCCATAAAAAAGCGGCTCAGAAATCGAGATTTAATTGCGGAAATAGTGTTCTTTCGCCGCGGAAATAGATAGATTAAAGGAAATCACACACTCATTGGTTTTCGATTGCGAGCGTGCGGCACCTGTCGCTTGCTTTGTCATCTCCTCCAACCTCATCCCGAAAACGATCGTTGAGTTGTAAATATGACCGTCAATAGTCGTCAAAAGCTCAAACCTAGTTTGCATGGTCTCAAGCGCATTCTTCGATTCGATGTCTTGGAAGATCGTCGAGTGATGGCCGCACTGGACGTGTTTGTGTTCGATGATTTGAATGGCTCCCGATCGTTCGACTCAGCGTCCGACTCGCCGCTTCAAGAGAAACCGGTTTTCATCGATTTGAATCGGGATGGTTCATTGAGCTCATCCGAGCCTTGGACTGTAACGGATTCCAATGGGGTCGCACATTTCAAGGACCTAGAGGCTGGGAACTACACGGTTCGATTGCTCGGCAGCAACAGCAGAGTAGTGCAGTCATTCCCAACAGCCCCTGCCAGTCAAGAAGTGTCGAGCGGAACCATTGGCAAAGTAGTCCGCGTGGAAACGAACGGGGCGACGTGGGCTTTTTCAAACAGTAGCTTGTCTCTTTTTGACAACGGTCTTTCGAAGACCCTGAAGTCGATTGACTTTGAAAACTCGATTATTGTCGATGCTGTTTTCGAACAAACCGACACCAAAACGTCGATTGGTTATGTCCTGTCGCGAAACGCAAGCCAAGCCCAACAACTTTGGAGTGTATCGAACCAAGAAAATGCTTCAAAAACCCTGATTGCAATCGACGCGTCCAACATCTCGAAAATGACAATGGTTGGGGATCAACTGCTGATTCAAGAATCGGGGGACGCTTCTAAGCTGTCTTTGTTACGATCTTCCGGTGTGCTGACGGAGATCAGTACATCAAATGCTGGGTCTATCAGGAGTGTTGGGCCGAATGGTTTTGCCATTCTCGACACGGTCGATGCGTCCAGTTGGATAACGATGTACCAACTAAACGGAAATGCACCGCTGAGTGTGATGCGGCGTTCGTTTCCGTCGAGCGTTGTGGCATGGGAGAGTTCACCGGATGGGAAGACACTGGCGGTGAGTACTGTTGACGATTTCTTTGTTTTGGATATCGAAAATGGCCTACAGGTACGATCTATCCTCAAGGATGCTGTTGAGCCGATTTTATTTGACTCCAACCGAGACCTTTTGATAACCGGGACCAAGTCAAACACGGACCAGTTGGTGGGATGGAATACATCGAATTGGGCACCAACTCTCTCTATTCCCATTTCGCAAAGTGATTCGTTAACAGGCGCGGGGGCTAGTTTGCGATTGGATCCATACGGTCGCTTCCTTGTTGGATCCAAAGATGGACGGTCCTACCAATATGATTTGGCCGCCGCAGCCATAGTCACGGCTGTTGTCACCGAAATTGGGACAACGCAAGTTCAAATTGGAATCCGCGTGACCGGTCGCAACGTTGCTCCTGTTTTGCGTGATCTTGGCACAGAATTCGTTAATGAAGACGAGCAATTCAGCCTCGACCCAACGAAAGTTCGATCTTCGGCATCCGATGGAGATGGCGACTCGCTGGTGTATGTGATTCGCAACAAGCCTTCCTTGGGCTCGGTTTCATGGAGTTCTGATGGGCGTAGCACCTACGTCCCGACCCGTAATGCAAACGGCCAGGATTCGATTGTTGTTCAAGCATATGACGGAATCGAATGGTCAAATGAGCAGTCGCTCGATATCGAGATTGCTCCTATCAACGATGTGCCGACCGGGATTCTGTCGTCGGTAAACGCCATTGATGAAAATCCGAGCCTTCAATCCGTTTTGGCTCAGCTATTGGTCCAAGATCCTGACAGCGACTCGGACTACGAATATCAAATAAATGATCCAAGGTTTAGTGTCGTGGATGGTATCCTCAGACTCATTGTTGGTGCTATCAATTTTGAGAAAGAGGCGTTTTTGTTTCTGCCGATTATGGCAGTCAACCGAATGCGAAATTCCGACAGGATTTCACAAACACTGACCCTACGCGTAAATGATCAAAACGATGCCCCAACTGGAATTGTGACTCCTGAAAATTTGTCGGTCCCCGAACGAACCAAGGACGTGGTTTTAGGTGGCGTCAGCGTTGTTGATGAAGACGCAAACTCGCAATCCTCTTGGGCGGTGAGCGATCCCCGATTTGAGATTGTCGGTGGGATGTTGAGATTGACTCCAAACACGGTACTTGACTTCGAATCAGAGCCTTCGATTGTGGTCAAGCTTACCGGCTCGGATCCAACAAGCTCGTTTACAATCGACAAATCCATCACGATTACGGTTGCAGATCAAGATGACCCGCCTTCGGACCTGATTGTGAATATCGCAGGCACGATCAATCAAAACGAGCGAGGTGCAACCGTCGGTTTGGTTCAGGTGATCGACGTGGATCAAGGCGAGTCCTATTCGTTCGGCGTTAGCGATAATAGGTTTGAGGTTCGTCGTGGCGTCTTGTCGCTAAAACCAGGAATGAGCCTTGACTCGGTCGATTCTGGCTATCTCGACCTGACTGTTACTGCAACCTCGGATAGAACTGGACTTCGAGTCCAAAAGACAAGTCGACTAAAAGTCTTGCCAGATCCTACTCCGTACCATAATGACAACGACCCATATGATGTTGATGGAGACGGAAAACTCACTCCGCTTGATCCACTCCTCATTATCAACCACATCAACAATCGAGGGATCGGTCCATTGCCACCTCCAGGGGAAGGGGAAGGCAAACAGCCAGACCTAGACGTCGACGGTGATGGATCGGTTACGCCATTGGACATATTGATTTTGATCAATCGACTCAATCGCTTTAATCAAGACTCCAGTGGAAATAGTCCCCCGAGTGGCAGCGCTAGTAAAGACGGTAACGGAATGCCGAAAGCTGAGGGGGAGTCAACAACTCCAGTTACTCGTGCAACGGACATGTCGCTCGCAAGCTACGTCGCGGACGTCTCAGATGAAATCGGCACAAGTCGTTTGCGACGCCGATAATGCGATGGCGATAACGGGACGCCGATTTCTTGGTGAGAAAATTCCGCAGGCTTGACCTGCGGATTGTTTGTCGCCTAGTTCGGCGAGAGTAGGCTGACGACACCACCTTGCGGGGTGCTGATCGTGTTGGGGTGAAGATAGCGCGTCCTAAGGCGAGCAACGGACTTGCACCGCATCGCCTAAAAGTGTTTCTAACTCAGGAGCAAATAGCTTATGTCTACCGTGTCCCGGCGAAAATTCCTCTCGGTTTCGACGAGTTCCGCTGCCCTGGGGGTCGTGGGTACCCAGCCCGCGTTCTTGCCCCTACTAAGTGCGCAAGAAGTGAAGATAGCATCCGACATGGTTCGATTTCGGCCTGAGATTGAGCCGCTTGTCAGGCTGCTCGAGGACACAGCCCGCGAGAAAATAATCGACGTGGTTATCAGCGCAATTCGTAGCGGAACCAGTTACCGCGAATTGCTTGCAGCCCTATTCTTAGCCGCGATTCGAAATGTTCAGCCGCGCCCAACCGTGGGGTTCAAGTTTCATAGCGTTATGGTGGTCCATGCTGCACATCAAGCGTCGATTGCGGCTTCCGACGATGCTCGCTGGTTGCCTTTGCTTTGGGCCATCGATTACTTCAAGAGCGCACAGGCGACCGATGTGAAGGAAGGGGATTGGACGATGCCTGCCGTGAACATGAGTCGACTGCCGTCTCCTGAAAGATCGCTCGCGACGCTCGGACAGGCATTGACCGATTGGGACGAACCTGCGGCGGATGTCGCGGCCGCAGCAGCCTCGCGAGTCTCAACCAGTAGCCAACTCCTGGATGTTTATGCGAGCTCGGCTGCTCGCGATTTTCGAAGTATCGGACATAAAGCAATCTATGTCTCGGGCGCATTTCGAACACTCGAGGTGATTGGTTGGGAGCACGCTGAACCTGTAATGCGATCGTTGGCCTATGCTATTTTGAACCATACAGGCGAAGAAAATCCTTCGCTCAACAACTTCGAAGCGGATCGCGCGGGTCGGGTCAACTGGGAATTGGCCGAAACGATTTCACCTCAGTGGTTAGCGGGTAAACTGAATCCAAACGTCAGTCGAGACGTACTTGCAGCCCTTCGTGAGCTTTCGCCGACGGATGCATCGACGTTGGTTGTCGAACTTCTGAATAAGGAGATCAGTCCGAGAAGTATTTATGATGGTGTGTTGTTGGCGTCTGCGGAATTGGTCATGCGTCAACCTGAGATTGTTCCGCTACATGCTGTTACCACGAGCAATGCCATGCACCACTTATTCCATTCCGTTAGCGACGACCGATTGAGGCGATGGATCCTTTTGCAAAACGCTTCGTTTCTAGCTCATTTTCGTATCGCGGCGACAGATAGAGGCAGGTTGCCCGATAGCAAACTCGATCAATTGGAATCCCACGGGGAGAGCGCTCCGTTGGTCGATACGATCTTCGACACTGTGCGAGCAGATCGGCCCTCCGCGGCAGAACAAGTGTTGACTTACATGCAGCGGGGTGGAGACATAGTGCCATTGATTCGCAAAGCGCGCGAGCTCGTTTTCTCAAAAGGAACCGATTCGCATGATTACAAGTTTAGTTCGGCGGCGATCGAGGACGCCATTGCGATCGATCCGAAATGGCGAGGGCATTATTTGGCTGGCTGCAGCTACCTATTGCACGGGTCCAGCGAAAAAACAACCACGCTTTCGGAACGGGTGCGAGCTGCGACATAACATGAACTGAGTTTTGCAAATTAGAACGCCTCCCAATGCTCCACCTAACGCCTGGCACACGGGTGCCGTCCCTGCACACGGGTACCGTCCCTGCGTCGGCTTAGGCCGATGGACAGAAACGAGATAAACAATCACAATGAGAATCTCAGTTTTGTGAGTTCTCTCTTAGTCTTTTCACTTACTCGGATCGAATTGCTATGCTACGCGCACTTTTTTCGAACTGCTTTTTGTTTGCAATGCTGATCGGGGTGGCCAACGCTCAAACGGCACAGACAATTAGAGCACTTATCATTGATGGACAAAACAATCATGGCGCTTGGCCCAAGACGACCGTGATGATGAAAAAGTACTTGGAGGACACCAAGCGTTACACCGTCGACGTCGCGAGAACGCAGACCACTTGGCAGGGAGAAGACTTGCTCGCAAAATACCCGCTAAACGACGGTGTTAAGCGAGAAGCCGCAAAAAAAGCCGTTCCAGATCCGAATTTCAAACCCGACTTTTCCAAGTACGACGTTGTGATTTCCAATTTTGGTTTTGGGGCTGCACCTTGGCCTGCTGAAACAAATGCAGCGTTCGAGAAGTTTGTTGCTGGCGGAGGTGGCTTGGTCATTGTCCACGCGGCCGACAACTCGTTCGGAGATTGGGAAGAATACAATAAAATGATTGGCCTTGGCGGTTGGGGCAATCGAACAGAGAAAAATGGTCCCTATGTCTACTTAAATGCCAAAGAAGAAAAAATCACCGATAATTCTCCTGGAAATGGTGGTAGCCACGGGTCACAGCATGAGTTTACTGTCGTGGTTCGGGATGCAGAACATCCTATAACCAAGGGCATTCCAAAATCTTGGTTGCATACGAAGGATGAGCTATACGACAAACTCCGTGGACCGGCTCAGAATATGAAGATATTGGCGACGGCGTTTTCAAGCAAAGCGCAAGGTGGAACGGATCGTCATGAGCCTATGGTCATGACGATCGATTATGGCAAGGGACGTGTCTTTCACACGCCGATGGGGCACGCTGACTATTCGATGGAGTGCGTCGGTTACATTACCCTTTTCGTTCGCGGAACGGACTGGGCCGCAACCGGATCGGTAGTCGATTCGAAGATTCCTAGTGACTTTCCAACGGCGGACAAATCATCGCAACGCAAATTTGACTAGGGAAGCGGATGGGAATTATGGATTTGCAACCGACGGAACTGAAGCTCACCGAGCAACGATCCCTTGAGATTATTTGGAGTGACGGCAAAAAAATGGATTATCCGTACGGTGTGCTCCGAATGGCTTGTCCCTGTGCGACTTGCCGCGAAAAAAAACGAGCCGAAGCAGCAAAACCCAAGGGTTTGCTTCAAGTGCTATCTGCTGCGGAAACCGTGCCATTGGCGGTCACACAGATGCGTCCTGTTGGAAATTACGCTTACAACATCACTTTTTCTGACGGTCACAGCTCAGGTCTGTTTACAATGGAGTTGCTTCGTGAAATAGGAACGCTAGTCGAAACTTAAGGTTTTCCACTCCGCATGCATCTCAATCCGATTCGATTCGATCGCTTTAAAAGTTTGGTTCCTATACAAGATTGGGATGATTTGTTGTTGGTCGGATGGCGAGAGTGGGTGGCGCTGCCGGAGTTGGGTGTCGACAGGCTTCATGCCAAGCTTGATTCCGGGGCAACTGTCTGCTCGTTGCATGCAGAACGGATCGAAGAGTTCCAACGCGGCAAAGAGAAATGGGTCCGCTTTTTCGTATTAGGGGATCACGATCGTCAAGAGTCTGCGTACCATTGCAATGCAAAACTCGTTGGCTCTCGCTATATTCGATCGTCTAACGGGCACATCTCTTTGCGTCCAGTCATTGAAACCATGCTTCGTATCGCTGATTTTCAATGGCCTATCGAAGTTACATTGAGCAATCGAGAAACCCTTGAGTGCAGGATGCTGATTGGCCGCTTGGCCCTCGCCGGTCGATGTCTGGTCGATTGCAGTCGCTCGGATGTCGTGTCTCGATAAGACAGCGATGGGTGCGATGGGTGCTTGTTTGTCCCTGGGGGAATAGTTAGTATCAACATTCCCCTCACCGATGGTTTTACGGACAGTGAGCCTCATTCCTCCCCAAACCTTTAACAATCGAGTACCACAATGGGTCGTTCATCGCGTCGCGAATTTATCAAAGCGGCAAGTGCCACGCTCGCAGCTCCTTATGTTATTACTTCAGCGGCTTTAGGGAATGAGTCACGCTCACCAGCCAGCGATAGAATTGTTATGGCAGGTATCGGGCTCGGCAACATGGGTAAAGGTGACCAAGGCGCGTTTCTTGGTCGCAAGGATGTGCAATATGTTGCCGTTTGCGATGTGCGAAACTCCGTTCGCGAATCTGCCAAAGGAAAAGTAAACGAACGTTACGAAAACTCAGATTGCAAAGCGTACAACGATTTCCGTGAACTTCTTGGCCGATCGGATATCGATGCGGTTCACGTGGCAACGCCGGACCACTGGCACGCAATCATGGTGATCGAAGCGTGTCGTCACGGGAAAGATGTGTATTGTCAGAAACCGGAAACGCTGACCTTACGCGAAGGTCCATTGATGATCGAGGCGGCTCGTCGGTACGGTCGCGTGGTTTCTGGTGGCAGCCAACGCGTGCTAGAAGACTACAAAGGAATTGTGAATCAGTGCTGGGGAGGTGAATTGGGCAAGATCAAATCCATCAACGTGAATGTTGGCCCGCTTTCACAACTTTGCAATCTACCTGTCGAAGACACCTCGAGCGATATTGATTGGGACTTGTGGCTTGGGCCTGCTGCATGGGCACCTTATAATGCGGCCCGATGCAGCGGGAGTTTTTCGACTGCGGGCAATAGTTGGCGTTCCTACGTTGATTATTCCGGGGGTGGAATGACAGACTGGGGCGCGCACCATTTTGGTGGAGCAACGTTTGCAGTCGATGTGCGAGAACTTCAACCCGAGGAAGTGACCTATATTGATGAGAGAGAGGGAAAGCATTTGAGTTTGCGTTACCCCAACGGGCTAACGATTACGCACAATCGCCCAAAGACGGGCAATCTCGCCGTCGAAGGGACTCCCGGTGAAACTCGCGAGCCAAAACCGGTCCCCACGTACAAGGGAGAAGGCGGCATCTACGGTGACTTCATCGAGTGCGTCAAGACTCGCGAGAAGCCGTTCCGCGACATTGAGTTAGGGGTCAATACGACAGCCGTTAGTCATTTGTGCACGATCGCCTATCAGTTGCAACGCTCGCTCAAATGGGATGCTGCCAAACAAGAATTCCCTGGGGACGCGGAAGCCAATCGGCTGCTTGATCGTGCTCGTCGCGAACCATGGCAATTGTAAGCTCCGAAAACTAGATTTACTCTCCATTCCAATAAATATTTTCCTGAGGTCGTAGCATGTTGGATCAAGCATTTGAAGCGTTGAAGACTTACGATTGGGGCGCAGAACGCAGTCCCCTTGAGCCGATCAACGAGGCGATTATTTCCAGTCGCAACGATGCAGTTGCACGCAAAGATTTGGAAGCTCGGTTGATCTCCGCGTTGAAAACGCCGATTTCCCGAGATGCAAAAGATTACGTATGCCGCAAGCTGATGCAGATAGGAACGGCTGCTTCGGTCTCGACCGTAGCGGAGTTACTTGCGGACAAAGACCTTTCTCACATGGCTCGTTTTGCCTTGGAGCGAAACCCGGCTCCCGAAGCGGCACAAGCGTTGAGAGATGCGCTACCGAGAGTTGCTGCACCGCTCAAGGTTGGGATCATTTCCTCGTTGGGACAGCGGCGAGATGTTGCCAGTGTCGCGTCGTTCGCCAAGATGCTGAACGATACGGATGGAACGATTGCTCGCTCAGCCGCTTTGGCCTTGGGCGCGATTCGAACCAGCGAAG
>JAIPFP010000054.1 GCA_021736575.1 Pirellula sp.
CTCTGCCTGGTAACTCAATGCAAGCGAGGCTCCGCCTCGCCGAAATGCATCCTTAGTTTGTGAACTCGGGAGGCAGGAGCCTCCACACCAATGCGTTCCCAGGCAGAGCCTGGGAACGAGTAGTCTCCTGTGCGACGTTAATTCCAATCAGTGTCACTAGCGATTCATCGATTCCATGTGTGTTACGCGAAGGTGCTTGCGCAAGGCTGAAATACGGCCATCCTTGATGCCGCGAATGTTCATCAAATCCTCGACCGATTGAAATCCGCCTCGGTCTTCGCGGTAACGCAAAATCTCTTGAGCAAGTTTCGGGCCGACGCCTGGAAGCAAGTTGAGCTCTGCTTCGGTTGCATGGTTAAGATCAACCACAAATTCTCTCGGCAAATCGTTTCGATCGCTATCTTGAAACTGACGAGTGAACCAAGCTATGCTAGTCCAACCAACCATGAAAAGCAAAAGGAGTACATACGAATGGTTTCTTGCGTGAACCAATTGGTGCCCTAGGGAAGGCATGGATCCTTCCTCAAGAATTGTTTGGTTCACATCCTGCATGATTGCTCAAGAAATTCTTGATCCCTATTCAGTGGAACGACTTCGACATTCACACGACCTAATTAGTCCTAATTAGTCCGCAATTGTTGAAGCACCTCGCTGACGATACGATCGATGACTCCGTCGTCCGCAAAATCGACATTCTGAGTCGCGTTGCTAGTTGCGGACCGCGAGGGTTGCATGAAATCAAAACCGGACAGCAACTCGTGAAGCTTGCGTTGTGCGACATCCGCTGCATTGGTTTGTTGTGGCGTCAACGGTTGCCGCGATTGCCCCAGATCCCAGCCTCGGATTTTTGCACCGCGACGGAAACCTTCAGGAAACTCCGATGTCCCCAACATGGCGTCAAAAAGCGGCAACAATCGATATTGCAATTGCATGGCTCGTTCCCATTGTCCAGCCTTGGCCGATTCGTAGATGGCCAACGTCAGTTCCGGTACCACTCCGCTGGTTGCATTGGTTCCACCATCGCAGCCGATCATCAACATCGGGACGAGCGATGCATCCCAGCCAGTCATGAAGAAAAAATCCTTGCGCAGTGGACGCACCTCGGCGATCATGCGCATCATGTGTGGAATGTCGCCCGAGCTATCCTTGATTCCAACCACACGTGGACACTCTAGAGCTAGTCGCTTGACCGTCGGCACATCGATAGGGGACGCAAACATCGGAATATTGTAAAGCGTTACGTCGACTGAAACGCGATCTGCGATTTCCTTGAAGTACGCGTAGACACCGTCCGGAGCCAATCGATAGTAAAACGGAGCAACAATGGCTACGGCCCGGACTCCCAATGCTCCGTAAGTATCGCAGGCACGAATCGTTTCTTCGATATTGGCTTCGGCTGCACCTGCCAAAATCGGAACTCGACCTCGCGTTTGATCCACCACGACTTCAATCACCCGTTTGCGTTCTTCCGGCGTGAATCGAACGAATTCACCGGTACTGCCGTTGGGATACAGTCCATGAACGCCATGCTCGATTAGCCAATCGATGTAGGCACGAAGCGTTTCTTCGTCCAAGTGGCCTCGCGCATTGATTGGGGTGATGTTTGGGGTAAAAATGCCGGCTAAAGGTTGTTTGCTCATAACACAACCATATCACATAGTACAGGTGTCTGGCAATCTGCAGAAAGTTTTGTCATGATTTGAAGCTGTTCAACGGACCTTTTTTTCTGAATTTATCGCCCACGGTTCTCAAAATTTGGTTCTACCGGATGAGAACGTGCCACCCGTTTCAATCATACTTTCGAATCAATCGTACTGTCGAAATATTTCGAACGGTCACGACCGAAGGGGGAAGTACCAAAACTAATTTAGGTTTTAGATGCAATCCACGTTCCTTTTTGCGTTCCGCTCGATCGCACCGTTTTTGGTGCTGTGTTACGTGCTAGGGATGTTGGCGGTCCCGTGCTTGCCAATGACAGATGCGATGGAGCAACCGATCGCCGTGTCGAGACTGGAGTTTTGGCTCATCCATGTTTCAGTTCCCTCCGCGATTTGGTGGCGTTGGACGGATGGATTTCAACCGATTTGTTTCACCGATCGGCTGCCCGTTTTCGCATTGGCATCCGCTTGGGTGATCGCATGTTGGATACTTGGGAGACTGACCCTGCGTTGCGATCCAATCAACACCAGTCTTTCCGCGAAGAAACGGAACTGTCTTGCATTGTTCATTGGGCATTCGTGGCTTGCCTTGATTGTTTTCTTGCATGGGACTTTCATAGGCCCCCAAGCAACATGGTCTTTGCTGATTTTCATATCCATCGTTTCTGCAACACTTCGGTGGATTGGAAACATCGTAAGTGCGGCGTCGAATCTCGATCCCAGCCTTAAGTCATCGCAGACTCAGAAATCCTCGGATGTGCCCGACACTTCGTTCGAGACGTCGATCCGTCGCCGCATGATAGGAGTCTTGTTCTTGGCGATCGCATGGCTTTCCGTTGTTCAAGTCTATGGAGCAACCGTACCAACGAGCGATCAAGAATTGCGAAATAGTAATTGGTGGCTTGCCAACCATTCCTTGCAGGATGGTCAGTTGCACTATCGTCATGACAACCTCGAATCCAACGAGCCGGCTGGCTGGACGATGCCGAGTTTGGCTTGCGTGAGCATTCTGGATTCTTGGTTCGCAGGTGCAAGCGAATCGAATGAAAACTGGAAGGAAAAAAGGCTAGAACGAAGAGGACGATTGCGTTTAGGGGTTGTGTCAGGCAAGCTCATTCAAGCGATCATGTGCGTGGCGGCACTATTCTTACTTGGAATGCATTTGAGTGAACGATGGGGAGTCCTGCCGAGCCTGCTTGTGACTTTTTTGTTGATCGCCACTCCTGGAATCGCAGAGCTAACTCGTTTTGGCAGAACCGAATGTTTAGCGGGCGCTTGGGCGATCGCGATGCTTTGTATTTGGCAGAGCATTCGATCAGAATCACGACACGGCCGCCCGCTTGGTATCGCTTGGTGGATGTTGTTTGCGGGGGCGTGTTGCTCGGGCTACGGCACAGCGCTTTTGATAGGCCTGCCTGCGATTGGACTAGCCGTTTGGAATCGATTCGCATGGCGAAGGCAAATGGAAAAATTCGTCCAACCGAATTGGGAGGCGATGCCGATGCCCTTGCTCGCCTTCAGATCCTTGATTGTTGTTGCCATTCTCGCTGCGGGCACATACTTCATTCGGAACGGTCTGGCTGTTCGCGACCCGATTGCCCCTTGGTCAACAATAATATCGCAACAGATCGGAGGAAGTCCGACGACGGAATTTGGAAGAAACTGGAGCAACTCACATCGGGTTCGCTCGGAAACGATCCTCGAAGCATCGAGTGAGAACAATATCCCTCACGAACAACTGGACTTGAAATCCCCCTATCGAATCGCGAATCTTTTGGATGGCTTGTCTCGACTATTGTGGCATTCCAATGTCCATGGTTTGATGCTCGTACCTTTCGCAGTCCTGGGGCTGACCGTCAGCCTAACCATGCCGTCCTATCGAATATTCGGCCTTTCCATGGTTGGGTATGCGTTTTGGGTCTGTTTGTGGTGGTGGTTCTCGCCACGATTTGATCGCGACTGGGTTGGTGTATTGTTTCTGCTTGGGTGGCCAGCAGTTTCAGGTGTAAGTTGGATGATGAATCAAGCGAATCGGTATTGGCTTGCATTGTTGGTAACGATCGGAATTAGTTGGTCGGTCGTGGTCATCCCTATTTGGCCAACGAGCGACAGTCGTTTGTTGGTTTCGATGGACTCGATTCAAAGCCCCAAATCCGTCGATTCCATGGAATCGATTCCAACCGATTACGTCGCCGTGTTAAATCGAATGCTTTTAAAAGAGCAACACTTGAATCGGCGATCAAGGTTGTTGCTGGTCGGCGACAATGATGACTTCGACCTACTTTGCCCATGCGTAACCAACGGACCATTCGATCGATCCGTGTTGGACGAATGTGTCAACTTGGATCCGGAGCACCGATTAGCCGCATTGCGATTAAAAGGGATCACCCATGTTGTCATTGTGTGGTCAGGTATCCGTGAGCGAGAAAGAGATTTTCCTGTGAAGTCCGAAATCAAGATCCGAAACCTGACCAACGAAATGCTATCAAGCTCTCATTTGCAAGCGATTCCATGGGACATCAACTCTTCGCAAGCGGAGTTATTTAGGGTAAATGCAAAGTAGTAGGCACATTCCATGTGTCGTCCACCCGGAATCTTGGCAAAAGCTTGACGGCGGACGGCACGGCGGCGCGTGCCTGCTACTATTGTCGACGGTGACTAAACATCCAATTGATTGACGGATGGCTGTCGCAACGACTACAATAGTTCGCTGAATGGAGCTTTATCCCACCTTCCCATCCCACCACCTACCAGCTCGCCATTCTGAAAGCAGCGTCTATGGTTCGGACCCTTCGACAAATAAGTGGCGTACGCGTCCATCTTGCGAGGCAAAAAACGGATGCTGGGAGCGTACGCCACAATCGAAATCCGATCGTTCATTGTCGAAGGGTCCTTTCGCTCGTATTGGTCCTCGTTGGCTGTAGTACGTTATTCGGCGAACATCCTGAACGACAGGTAAGCCTCGTCAATGACGTGGTTCCAGTCTTAACCAAAGCGGGTTGCAACGCGGGAACCTGCCATGCGAAGGCAGGAAATGGCCAAAATGGATTTCAACTTTCATTGCTTGGTTTTGAACCCAAAGAAGATTTCCAGCATCTGCTGAAAGAGGGCCGTGGTCGCAGGATTTCGTTGGCTTCCCCAGAGTCCAGTTTGATACTTCAAAAAGCCACGGGGGAAATGCCACATGGCGGCGGAGTTCGCTTGCAACCCGACTCCGAGGGCTATTCTTTGTTAAGAAACTGGATTCGCCAAGGCGCATCCTACGATGGTGATTCGGCTCCGAAATTAGTATCGATCGAGATTCAGCCGAAACGAGCGACGATCCAACCCAACGGCCAACTGCAAATCAACGCGTTGGCGAACTACTCGGACAATAGTCAACGCGACATTACTAGGTTGGCTCTCTACGAATCCAACGAAAAAAGCATGGCCGAGGTTTCCGAGTTTGGCCTTGTTCGAATCATGGATATCCCAGGCAAAGTTGCTGTGATGGTTCGTTATCAAGGAAGCGTCGCGGTTTTCAATGCTTCCGTTCCGCAAGGTGCTCCCGTCGAGAATGTCCCACCATCCAATAACTTTGTAGATGACTTGCTCTTTGCCAATCTGAAAGAGCTCGGCATTCCTCCATCGCCTCTTTGCGATGATGCAACGTTTTTTCGAAGAGCGGCACTGGATATCGCGGGACGACTACCAACCTTGGAGGAATTTCAAAGGCTGGCGACAAGCCAAGACTCAAACAAACGAGCCCAGTATGTTGATAGCTTGTTGCAAAATCCTGAGTACGCGGATTACTTCGCCAACAAATGGACTGCCATGCTCAAGAATCGACGCGATGATGCGAGCGACATCACTTCCAATTTCGCTTTCTATTCGTGGGTGCGAGACGGTCTACTTGCAAACAAACCATACGATCAAATGGTTCGCGAATTGCTCGCAGCAACAGGAACGGTCATGGGGAACCCACCTGTCGCTTGGTACAAACGGGTCAAAGAACCCAAACAGCAACTGGAAGATGTAGCACAACTGTTCCTCGGCGTTCGCATGCAATGCGCTCAGTGTCATCATCACCCTTTCGAAAAGTGGAGCCAAGATGATTACTACAGTTTTGCGGCATTCTTCAGTCAAGTAGGCCGGAAACCGACATCGACTCGCGGCGAAGACATGATCTTTCATAAGCGAGGCACTGCCGGATTTACCAAAGCCAAAACAGGGAACCTGCTTAAACCCGCAGCCTTGGGGGATGCTATTAACTCGATCGCCCCCGATGAAGATCCTCGATTGAAACTAGCCGATTGGATGGCGTCACCCACCAACCCATTCTTCGCGAAAATGGTTGTGAATCGATACTGGAAACACTTTTTCCGCCGTGGATTGATCGACCCGGAAGATGACATTCGCGACACGAACCCACCGACGAATCCAGAATTGCTGGCTGCACTCGAAAAACACTTCATCGAAAGTGGGTTTAATCTCAAAGAGCTAGTGCGAGTGATTGCAAATTCCAACGCCTATCAGTTGAGCTCGGTCCCGAATGATTTCAATGCCGCAGATCAACAGAACTACTCGCGTTTCTATTTTCGACGCCTACAGGCAGAAGTGCTTTTGGATGCGATTGACGATTTGGCTGGTTCCCAAACCGAGTTCCCGAACTTACCGACAGGCACTCGCGCGATTGGCTTGCCGGACAACAGCTACAACAACGCCTCACCTTTTCTCAAGGTGTTCGGGCGACCGGAAAACGAAAGTGTTTGCGAATGCGAGCGAGTTCAATCGTCTAGTCTCGCACAGAGCCTTCACTTGATGAACGCAGGGGACATCAAGGCAAAACTAGCAACCGCCAACGGTCGATCGGAACGACTCTCCAAATCGGATAAGCCGCCCGAGGAACGCATCCAAGAGTTGTATCGCGTCGCGTTCAGTCGCGAACCGAGCGTTCAGGAGATGTCGTTTGCGATGGAATACCTAGCAACCCCTAAAGCCGAAACGGTCAGCAAAGAGCGTTTTCAAGACCTGATTTGGGCGCTGATCAACACCAAAGAATTCTTGTTCAATCACTGAAATTACCATTATGAATCCGACAATTTTTGGCGAAAGCTCTCACGACTTCCGAACTCGATCTACCCTGATCGAGTTGTTCGAGTTGTTCGGTGCTCGGCAGAGCGAAAGACTCCGGATGAAATTGGGTGTAGGATGGGACCATTGTCCCGTCCAAACAACGGATCGAGACATTCGCCCCAATCACCTTTGGGTAGCTTCCAATCTGCCGCTCGCCTCCGTTGTTTTTGCCCTAAGCCTTATCAGTCTTATCAGTTCCACAGCTATAGCCCAGTCCGTCTGCCTGCCTATGCCTAGACTGTTGACGACCATGCCGATGGGAGGTTCCTCTGGCACGCAGATCGATGTTACCATTACCGGTGAAAATATTGAAAGTGCCAATGCGATGGTTTTCAATCATCCAGGCCTCACAGCACTTCCAAAGCTCGACGCAAATGGCCAGCCAGTGCCGAACACGTTTACGGTATCAATTGCGAAAGAATGTCCGACCGGCGTCTACGAATCCCGGGTGATGAGTAAACTCGGTATATCTTCTTCACGCGTGTTTTCCGTCGATACTTTGCCAGAGGTGCAGCAGACTCCGAACACTTCATTGGCCAAGGCGATGGAGTTGGGCGTGAATTCAATATGCAATGCAGCCATGACAGCCAAGTCGGTGGATCACTACTCGTTTCAAGCAAAAAAAGACCATCGATACGTCGTCTTTTGTTCGGCCCGTGGAATCGATTCCAAGCTAGATCCAGTTGTTATTATAGCCGATGAATCCGGCCGCGATTTAGTGGTCGAACGTCGCGGCGACATTTTGGACTATACGGCAAAGTCGGACGGACGGCACATCATCAAGGTGCATGAACTGACTTTTAAAGGTGGCCCTGCTTTTTTCTATCGGCTCTCTCTACAAGAAGTTGGAATCGACTCGACCCTACCTCAGTTTGCGTCAACCAAGACTGTCAGTTCGTTCTCGTGGCCACCGAATGGTTTAGCAGCGAAATCATCGATCGCGGAATCAGAGCCAAACAACTTGGGATCGCAATTGCAGAAAATTTCGTTGCCTTGCGATCTTTCAGGTGCTTTTTATCCAGCAGCCGATGTTGACACTTTCGAATTTACGGCAACGAAAGGGGATGTTTGGTGGGTAGAGGTTGCCTCCGAACGGCTTGGCAGACCAACCGATCCGTCCATACTAGTTCAACATGTCAGCGTCGAAAACGGAATAGAAAAGTTGACCGACGTGGCTGAGTTCACCGATATTGCGAGCCCCATGAAACCATCCAGCAATGGATATGCTTATGATGGTCCTCCCTATGACGGAGGCTCGACGGATATCTTGAGCAAACTTGAGATAAAGCAGGATGGAATTCATCGACTGCAGCTTCGAGATCTGTTCGGAGGCACACGAGTGGACCCGCGAAACGTCTATCGTATTGTGTTGCGACAGGCCGCTCCTGACTTCGCGTTGGCAGCATGGGGCTTGCATATGGAACTTCGAAATGGAGATCGGAATGCACTTTCGAAACCGTTAGCATTGCGTTGCGGATCGACGATCGCTCTTGAGGTGGTCGCGGTGCGTCGCGATGGATTCAATGGGGACATTCAGTTGGAATTGCAAGGACTACCCGACGGCGTGTCCGCCCAGGGCTTGAAGATCCCAGCGGGAAAGTCGCGTGGCATTATGCTCATCACCGCGAATCAAGAAGCACCACCATGCCTCGCGAAATTATCGTTCCACGGAAAATCATCCGTCGAGGGTGTAGACGTGACGCGGCCCGTGCACATGGCGCAAATGGCTTGGCCAATCGTCGACGCATGGGGCGAGATTCCGAGTCCAAGATTGATGGATGACATACTGTTATCGGTTTCCAATTCGGAGGTTGCCCCGATCTCGATTGCGGCCAAAGAAAAAACAGTCATCGAAGGAACCGTTGGTGAGAAGCTTAAGATTCCACTCAATCATGCTAAGCGAATGGATTTTTCTGGATCTGTTTTGCAGTTGAAGGCGTTGGGAGACGGATTCGAACAAATCCCGCGCTTCGACGTTTCCTTGGATGCGGCTACTTCGGAAGCCACCGTTGACCTTGCGGCACTGAAGACGCTACCAGGTGAGTACACCCTCGCGTTTTATGGAAGTGCTGTCGTCAAGTACAAATCCAAACCAGACGCAACGCCTCAAGACGTTGCGGAAATTGTCATTACTGAACCAATCTCGATTCGCGTCAAGCCATCGGAGAAAAAATGAGCGATCTCTTTCATGCTTCGTCTGTCCCATGTGCAGGCCCCGCCGCATTCGGTTTAGCCGGACGACGAGGTTTTTTGAAAATGGGGCTGGCTGGATTTGCAAATCTAAGTCTACCTGGCATACTGCGTCTGCAACATGCCATGGCGCAACCGAATGAGCGAAGTTCGAATGCAAGTCGAGAAAAAACGGCGGTCATCATGGTCTGGAAACCGGGCGGATGCTCCCATCTGGATACGTACGATCCCAAACCCGAAATTGGCAGCGAATACCGTGGTCCGTTTGGTACGATCGAAACCAAGGTGCCTGGGATGCGATTCACCGAGCTACTCCCTATGCAGGCTCGAATTGCAGATAAATTGACGGTCTTGAGATCCATGCATCAGACGGCGCCCGGGCATCCGGCTGGGTCGATGCAAATGCTATCCGGTGATCCTGACACACGCGACAAGCCTAAGCCCAAGTACCCAGACTGGATGACGGTCACGAATTACGTTCGATCGCAGGAGGAAGCGAGAACCAATCCGTTGCCTAGGTATGTCGGCGTCAATCCTCCTTTGGAATACAACGGACCTGCCTATTTGGGTGACTCCTATTCTCCGTTCACGGTAAGCGGAGATCCCAATTCACCCAAATTTTCTGTACCAAATATCGGACTGTCCGATCCAAATGAAATAGAGAGACTAGGGCGTCGGGCTACGCTACGTCAAAATCTCGATACCTTGCATCGAGCCTTCGATCGACAAGGCGAACTCGGGGCGCTCGATCGATTCGAGGAACAGGCGATGTCCTTGCTGACAAGCCCCGCGACTCGCGATGCATTCGATCTAACCAAAGAAGACGATCGAACTCGCGATCGATATGGCCGCAACGCTTGGGGGCAGCAGTTGCTGATGGCTAGACGACTTGTCGAAGCGGGGGTCGAAGTTCTTACCACCAGCATGAGCGGGCCGATCTGTGGACGCGTTGGCAACTGGGACGATCATGCCGTTAACCATCACATCTTCGACGCACTTCGTTTCCGCGCACAAGCGTACGATCAAGCTGTTTCGGCTCTCATCGAGGACATCTATGAACGAGGATTGGACAAACGCGTTCTGGTTGTCGTGACGGGTGAATTCGGACGTACTCCCAAAATCGAACATTCACCGAGCACGGGCCAAGGTAACGCGAGTGGTCCCGCAGGAACGCAACAGCCTGGACGTGACCATTGGCCAAGAGCCTTCTCGAATGTTTGGGCGGGTGGTGGCATTCAAACAGGACGCGTTATTGGAGCCACCGACAAACGTGGCGAAGACCCCATCGAACGAGCTTGTTCCGCGGGAGATTTCCTTGCCACGATCTACCATCACTTGGGTATCGATTCGGCCAATACGTTTATCAAAGACTTAAACGGTCGCCCAACCGCCATCGTAGATCGCGGGCGACCTATCCCAGAACTCGTTGTCTGACTCTGTGTTACGAATGAAAAATCTCCTCGCCATTCTTCTGGTCTCGTTCGTCAACATTGCGTTTGCAAGCGACAAACCAAATATCATTGTTTTTCTCGTGGACGACATGGGTGTTATGGATACGTCGGTTCCGTTTCTAACCGACTCAACGGGCAAGCCGGTGCGTTATCCACTAAACGACACCTATCGAACTCCCAACATGGAGCGATTGGCGTCGCAAGGGGTTCGATTTAGTAACTTCTGCGCGATGAGTGTATGTTCGCCGTCTCGCATTTCGATCCAAACGGGCCAAAACGCGGCTCGACATCATACGACGAACTGGATCAATCCCGACAAAGACAATGCAGGCCCGAATGGTCCACCGGGATGGAATTGGCAGGGAATTAAGAAAGGAGACGTAACTCTCGCAAGCCTTTTGCGGGACAACGGCTACCGAACCATGCATGTTGGCAAGGGACACTTTGGTCCACGCGGTTCGGAGGGTTCCGAACCTAAGAACATTGGATTTAACGTCAACGTTGGCGGTAGTTCTATTGGACAACCGGGTAGTTACCGTGGGATTCAAAACTACGGTAATGCAGGTGGCAAAAATCCGAAGAACATAACCCATCCCGTTCCAAATCTTGAGAAGTATTATGGCACCGAGACATTTCTCAGCGATGCGTTAACGCTTGAGGCAAAATCATTGATCTCCGAAGCGGCCGAAACAAAGACACCCTTCTATCTCAACTTTGCCCACTATGCAGTGCATGCACCTTTTGAATCCGATCCAAGGTATGCTGCCAACTATTCCGGCAACGGCAGATCACCCGCAGCACAAGCGTTCGCAACACTCATTGAGGGAATGGACGATTCTTTGGGTAGAATTCTTGACCATCTGGAAGCGATTGGCCAAGCAGAAAATACGCTGATCTTTTTTCTCGGGGATAATGGGTCGGATGCTCCTCTAGGTCATGAGCACGCGGTCGCTTGCGCCGCTCCGTTGCGAGGAAAGAAAGGTTCACATTACGAGGGCGGAATGCGAGTGCCGTTCATGGCCGCGTGGGCCAAACGCAACCTTGAGAACTCAAATCAGAAAAAGTTGCCAATTACCGCTGGAGCGATTCAAGAGCAACAGGCAGCGGTCCAAGATCTGTTTCCAACCATCTTGAAATTGGTGGGTTGCAGTTCACCCACGACACACGTTGTCGACGGACAATTGCTGGACACACTATTGACTGGCAAACGCGATGTAACTCGGCGCGAGTCCTTTTTGATGCATTACCCTCATTCGCCTCATCGCAGCGATTACTTTACGAGTTATCGCGACGGAGCCTGGAAAGTCATCTACCATTACATTCCCTCAAAGGCTTCGGATGGCAGCCACTATCAACTATTCAATTTAGTGGAGGATCCATTCGAACAGATCAACTTGGCAGATTCGAATCCAGTTGAGCTTAAGCGAATGATGCAAGGCTTAGTCGAGTCACTTGTGCAGCACAACGCACTCTACCCCATCGAGTCAGGCACCAAGTTGGCCATGAAACCAAAAGTACCCGGCTGAAGGATCCATTGAGACCCGAAACGTTGGGCTTGGTCCGCTAAGCACATCCGCATTTGTTTTTCCTACCAATTAGCCGTTGGGCGATAGCCCCGGTTTTCCAATTGCTCGACATTCGTCGAGAACCGGGGCTATCGCCCTTCGGCTATCAGTTTGTTTCACTCGAAGACTCATACCGATGTGCTTAGTTGCGCAGCTCGTCAATTGCCCGATCGATGTATTGGTCGAATTCGCGAGGCTGGAGGATGTCGACAATTTGAGCCAGCATTTCGTTGACGTGATGGGCGAAATCTTGCATTTGCTTGAAGTGTTTTAAGTCGGTTGGGCCGAGGACGTCGACGCCGTTTTCGTTGATCACTTTCTGAGTTTCCGCTAGCTGCTTCTTCCAATGAGCCGCATACTTGAGCCGAGCTGGAATGGAAAAAACGTCGGTGCCGGGCATGGTGTAGACTCGGGTGCGGAGGCGGAACTGCTCTTCGTCGTCGCCGCTTGTATTCCAAATCGTTAGCAATTCGTACATGCAGTTCGGTGATTTCAAGTACGCGTCGCTGAGGAACACATAGATGCGATCGCTGTGTCCGATCTGACGCATGAATGCTGACAGGCGGTCGCCGAGCGCGACGTGCGTGGTGTCGCGGATGATCGATCGGCCCGCCTCCGTCAACTTCGTGCAGAACAACTCGACCTTGCTGGCTCGCTCCGGATCGGCGCTGCGTTCTTCTTTCCAAGCGTAGGAAACGCACGTGGTCGTTTGGTTTGCGGGACGCGGTGGATCAGTAATGCGAATCGCTTCCTCGGCCGCAGGCCCGCGATCTTCAAACGCAACCGACTCCGGCGAGAAAGCTCGCTTCGATTCGGCTATCGGTTCTCCGTCCTCGGTAAAATTCGCGGTACCAGAGTCGCGAAGCTTATCCGCGATCCACATCGTCACCGACGCCAGCAAATCGCGGCCGCGATCGCCTTGAGCCTGCAGTACGATTCGACCTTGACGATCGCCTTGCATTTATTGCGCGATGATCGCAGCGGCGCGAGTGTTCGCGTCGTAAAACCAAACCCCGTATTTCCAGTAAACTGCTGTCTCGCCCGCTTGACTGCCTACTGTGGAAATGATCGATCGCGCCAGACCCGGATGCAAAAAATCGAAGCTCCAAGCTCGCTCGACCTTCGGGCCGTCATCATCCCAGCGACCGGCAAGTTGATCGGTGACACTCGCGCGATCGAGCAACAGATCCGGCGCGACGTATTTCGCTTCGAACCGTCCTTGCCGGTCGGCCTCGCGATGCTTGAAGCAGATACCGCAAGACTCCATCATGCTCAAAAACAATTCTTGTTCTTTACGCGAGTACGTTTCCGCGGGCCAAGCGAGTGCTTCCAACAGCGTACGTGTAAAGCGTCCGCCGAGCAACGAAAGTTGGCGGTAGCATTGCTCGCGGTTGAAGACCGTGTAGATCGCATCGAGTGCCCAGGTTTGGTCGAGCACGATGGAGTCGCCAAACAAACCTTTGCGATAGAAAACGATCCCCGCGTTGTGCAGGTATTCGAGCAAACGGTCGGGCGAACTGACATTGCCTGCCGTCGTACACAACCCGCGAAATTGTTCTTGCGTCAGCGTTCGATGCTGTCGTCGATCTCGTTCGCGTTGCGAGTCTTCATCGAGCCACTGTTGCAGTTGTCGGCGGACTTTCATGCGACCTTTACCGATCGTCGCGATCCCTTCCTGTCCGCGGAGGTGCTTGATCGCTTCCCGAAGTGCCTCGTTCAACGAATCCCGTTTGCGATCTTCGCGAGCGCTGTAATGCACTTGCTGCAAATACGGAAACGCGTCGAGCAACTCAGAATCCGCTGGCGGTTGACGGACTTCATCTTGCGGCGTGTCACATTGATTCTGAACGAGCACAACCGGGCACACGCTGCCCGCCGCATTGCGAACGTAATCGAGCCAATATGGCAGCGGTTGGTTGCGGAACCGCATGCCGCGATACTCGTACTCGACGTTCGTTTCCGCTTTGGGTGTCCATACGACCACGAACACTGCTCGCGACTTGAGGAACAATGAATGCGTACCGTGGTAAAGATCCTGGCCGCCAAAGTCCCATAAGTTTAAAACCGCCGGATCGGAACCAGCGTCCATCGGCAATTTCGATTGCGTCACGGTGATCCCATGCGTCGAATCCGCCTGCTCTACAAATGTTTCTCCGCGCAGTCGGTTGCAAATTTGCGTTTTCCCAATCCGCCCGTTGCCAATGACGATCACTTTTACATCCGCAACTCGCTCCGCCCCAGCTTGTAAGTCATTAACATGAGCCAACAAACTCTCGCGGCAATCGTCCCCGAAACATTCTTGCGATAAAACTTCCGTCGGTACACCAGGAATTTTGGTTCGATAAAGCATCAACTCGATTGGTGTTTCCGAGCGTAGCAAGGCAACAGGAAACGATACGAGTTGGCATTTGCCTGCGTCCAGCGTCGTTAGCGTTTTCAATCCAATGAGCGGCGTTAGATCGTTTACTCGTGTGTCGCGGCAATCGAGCGATTGGAGATTAGTGAGTTGGGCAAGTGGCGTTAGATCCGTCACTTGTGTTCCGCTGCAAGCGAGCGACTGGAGGTTAGCGAGTTGGGCAAGCGGCCTTAGATCGTTCACTTGTGTGTAGCGACAATTGAGCGATTGCAGGTTAGCGAGTTGGGCAAGCGGCGTTAGATCGATCACTTGTGTTCCGCTGCAAGCGAGCGACTGGAGGTTAGCGAGTTGGGCAAGCGGCCTTAGATCGTTCACTTGTGTGTAGCCACAATTGAGCGATTGGAGGTTAGCGAGTTGGGCAAGCGGCGTTAGATCGGTCACTTGTGTATTGCCACAATCGAGCGATTGGAGGTTAGCGAGTTGGGCAAGCGGCGTTAGATCGGTCACTTGTGTATGGCCACAATCGAGCGATTGGAGATTAGTGAGTTGGGCAAACGGCGTTAGATCCGTCACTTGTGTGCCGTTGCAATCGAGCGATCGGAGGTTAGTGAGTTGGGCAAGTGGCGTTAGATCGTTCACTTGTGTGCCGCCGCAATAGAGCAAGCTCAAGCTCGTTATCCCGGAAATTGCAAGTAGATCTGAGCTCGAAGCGTGCTCAACATGGAGTGATTCAAGCTTCAAATCGCGTAGTGATTCGAGAGCGTGATCCGAAAACTTATTTACTTTAATCGAGTTGCTCGAAATTTGAGTTATTCCGTTCTCATCTGTGTACAACCACCTGCCGAGATTCAATTCTCGCAGATGGGCGAGGCCAAACAACTCGTCCGGCAGTTCGGTTAAACCGAGATTTCCAAGATCGAGAAACCCCGTTTTCTTATCTGCTTCTTCAGCGATCAAGCGGCGGGCGATTGCGAGTCCTTCGGGGTGTGACATGATCTGCTTTGCAATGGAACCAACGTGGGCGTTTCTTCTTGACCAACAAGCCAGGAACTTGGCAACAGAATCTTGACAGATCCCCCGCACACAGTCCACACCTGTGTTCCATCAACTTCTCGAACAGCCAAGGCATCGATGACATTGTCGTTAACGAGCGTGCTTCTCCTACCGTAGGCTGCGGATTCGATAGATCGTCTCGGGGAAGTCGATTTCGGATGAATTCCGAAAAACAGTGAACCTCTTGATGACACACGTTGCTAGGCGAATCGTGGCGGCGCGTGTTAGGGCAAGCACGAATAAGTTCAAAGTCAAGGTTTTTCGATTGGATCTCACCAGGTTTCTATCACCGTAATATGCTATTATTGCGACCATCGTGGCCCACGGATAGATTGACGTTCCATGTTTGGTTAGTGAGGAAAATCTTGTTTATTAGCGGCAAGGTTATTGGTAGGCGCAAACCTCTTTTTGCAGACTGGTCTATTCCAACTCCTCCAGAGTGGAACGAGGACGGAGACGGAGGCCTAACGCTTCGCGACTTGATTGAACGGATCGTCCGCGAGGAAGTTGCTGGTTTCAAAAAGAGACAGTACGACCGGCAATTTTTAAGAGCTCTCACGGCAACAGAAATTGAGCAAGCGGCGGAAAAGGGGAAAATCGAAATGGGCGGGAGCGAAATCGGCCTGCAGTCCGTCGACGAGGACCAATCCATCGCGACCGCGCTTCAAGCTTTCGAAGACGGAATGTATTTGGTGGTCATCGATGAAGTCGAAAAAAAGAATTTAGACGAGCAAATTTTTCTGTCCCCTGATAGTCGCGTTACCTTTATTCGCTTAACTTTATTGTCCGGCGGTTAGTCCCAAGCTTTGCATGTTATGAGCTTTCGGACTATTGATGAACACTCGCAACAAAAAATTGGAATCACCACCAACTCTCATTTTAGGTGCTGCTATGGCAAGGTCAGAGTCAATTGAAAAGCAACTTAGTCTTTGGAAAGTTGCCGAGGACGACGGCGATGAGGTTCAAAACCGCCTGTTCACAGCGTTCGCTAAGCTTCCCAAGAATCTTAAAACGATTGCTCTTGCCGTTTTTGATATCAACGAAAAAGGGCTATCGAACGAGGATGATGACGACGACGATGATGATGACGAAGACCGTAGCGACCAGAAGCGAGAAGCGGCTCTGAAAAAACAGCGAGAGCTTCATGCTCAATTTGACAAATTATCGACCGGCGACCGCAAGAAGATATTGAGTTGTGTTGCACCGCCGATTGCGGACCATTTGGAGGGGGCGTGGCAATTGCTTAAGTCCATTCCGTACTTCATAAGCTACACTCGCAAGGCGTTCCGTGCACCCAAGCACCCAGAAGTCACCTTAGAGGGGCGAGTTCAGTGGTTGAAGGAATTTGCTAGCGCTATCGAGGACTACCAGCTCAGCGTGATAAGTCTATCGTGGCTTGCTCAATGGGCTCAGCATGCATTTTCTTATAGTTCAGATAGCGTTGTGCCTATTTTGATCTCGGCGATGAACGAGGGAGGCAAAGAGGGCGACGAAGTATTCGACATTCTTTACAAGACCGTCACTCGCGAGCATCCGATCGGTGTGATGGGGCCGCATGTGATTCAATCCTTGCTCGGTTCAAATCGCGAGGCGGGCTGGGAGATCATGGAAAAGACATTGTTGGCTGCGCAGCGACAGGAAGGTCTGCGTCAATCGATTCTTCAGAACGCCGACCTCGCACATCCGCAGGCATTTCAGCGCATGCTGAGACTGATCCTCGACAAAGACCTCATTCGGTTTAGCAGTGTGGCGAGAAGCATCAATGGTTGGCTAGGCCTGCTTTGGGATTCCGCGAGTGCGAAGATCTTAACGGAAAACGTCGAAGCCATTCTTGGTTTCTTGGACTCGCCAAGTGAACGAAAAAAGGGATTGGCAAGCAGCCATGCCGAGACAGTGTATCGAGCGCTTTGGGCGTATGCTTACGAAGATGCGCCAGCAACCATTCCTATCGCGAGCAAACTCCTTAAGCACACGTCGGACGAAATACGTTTTGTCGCCGCTTGGGTTCTGCTGCTGATCGGTCTCAAGCAGTCCAGTGAAGCTAGGCATACGGTGATTGAGGACCCAAACTTGCAAATCGCGATGCTGGCCGCAGTTGGAACCGATGGTCTGAAGATCAACTCGGAATTGGATGAGGACATCAACTCGGATGAGGATGACAACTCCGTCTCAAGCAAGGATGCATTCGAAAAAATCGAACGCCTTTACGCGCGCCTGCCTGAAAAACCGATCCAACTCAAAGCCATTGTTTGGCCTTGGACGGAACGCAAAATTGAGCGGTCGATGGTCACCAACTTTCTACTGCAGCAACTTGGTGATCGTCCACCCACGCGAATGCTACCGTATCTGAAGTCTCTCGATGGATGGGAACAACGCAGCGTGATCCGGCTGCTGGCTGCGCAAAAGAAATGGGACAAACTGACTCGGTCAACTCTTTTCGAACTTGCTGGCCATGCCTCTGCGGATGTTCGGGAGTCTTCCTTCGAAGCGTTAGAAAAGCAAACCCTCGATGTCAGCGAATGCGAGTTGCTAGAGGGTTATTTGACACGCCAGGCAGCGGATCTTCGCAAGGGCGTGATTCAATTGATCATGAAGTCCAAGGATGCGCAAGTCCTAAGTAGCGTGCAACGTTTGCTTTCGAAAGGTGACCGCCATCAACGCTTTGCTGGGTTAGAGCTTTTGCGTCAATTGTCAGAAGCCGATCGTATTCGCAAAGACTGCCAAGAACACGCCGCAGCGTATCGCATCGCTCACAAGAAGCTCAGCAGTGAAGAGGAAACGCAACTTGCAGCCATCGCCGATTCCGATCGTGAAGTCCTCAGCTTAGACAACGCTTTAGGTTTGATGAACCCGAATGGACGCAGCAAAGTCGTTGCCCCTCAAAAGAAGAAAGTCCAAGCGATTACCAAAGCAGCCATCGCGTGCATTAAGTCGCTCGATGATCTTGTGCATCAGCATCGAATCACCTCGATTCGAACCAAATCGTATCGGGGCTTCGAGGACCAACTGCTCGGGGAAATGAGCTCTTATGACTTTCCGTCGCTGAACCTGACGAAGCCTATCGAGCCGCAGCGAAAGAAATTTCCACTCGTTGAGATATGGGAGGAATGGAACAAAAAACGACCTGCAAGTCTCAAGGACAAAGACGGCCTCGAGCTCGTTCGCGCTTTGGTCGCGGTCGATCTTTTTGACGACTACTCTTTTGACAACGTGAGGAGGTTTGCAAAAAAATCCGATCGAAAAGGGATCGCGGTCACGGTTTTGGGCGATATCGATGCACCCAAGCTTCGGTATCTCTCCACTCTGTGCGGACTTTTTGACTGGTTGGTTTTTACGGAGATTCAAAAGGGCATTACGGATTTATTGCTTGATTGTGCGGAAAACACCTATGCGCACGTGCCTGACGACATGATGAAGGAACTGATCGTCAAAGAAAAGAAGCCGAAGAAGCGATATCTATGGGACGACGACGACGATTCCGACTGGCGAAATGAAGAAGTTTTCAAAGTGTGGCCTGAGTTTCTCGATCGATTCATCCGTCGAACAAGCATCAAACTCTCGCCCGCACAAACCAAACGCATGTGGGAGTTGAAGCGTTTTCGCGACGAACCTATCGCTGGGGCACCTCGTGAACGCATTCCTTTTTTTCAGATCGTGGAAGCTTATCAAAACAAACTAGCGACCTTCGATGATATTGTCGATTGCCTGCTTGGCCCGAATCGTGGTCGCTATTCCGAGTTTGAAGAACTTGGCGCTCTCTCAACCCGGCAACTCTCCAAAGAATCACAAGCGATTGTGGACAAGACAAAGGGACTTCCTGAATTGCTCGACAAGATTCGAGCCACGCTGCTCGATATTGAACTGGCCCGGGGCGAGGGCACGACTATTGCAACCAAGCCTGCGATGGAACTCAGCAGCCTTTTTGGTGTTGAAACACTGTTCCGGATTTTGGCGGCGCTGAACAAGGGCAAAATCAAAGTGGACCGTGGATACAGTAGTAATGCCGGAGAAAGTCGCAACGCTAGCCTGACCCATTTGCTGAAGGTCACTTACCCAACCGACAAGGACACTTCCGCTGAGTTCAAGCGATTTGCCAAGAATGCGATTGCAGAGGGCTACTGCAGCGAAGAGCGTCTTCTCGAGCTTTCTTTTCTTGCTCCTCAGTGGAGCAAGCTCGTTGGCGAACAGTTGGGATGGGATGGGTTCAGTGAAGGTCTCTATTGGTTCTTATCGCACATGAGCACTTGGCACAGCGATGCTACCGAAGCTGCGGCCAGCGCCGAAGGATTAGAGGACGATCCGGAGGAAGATGAAAACGATTTCGATGACGACGATGAGGATAACGAAGACTCAGAAACAGAATCGTCGGATTCGATTCCAAAGCCTGAGAAATTGACCGCTTGGGAACGACTGGTTTTGGAACGCACGCCGCTGACACGGGACGAACGGAGCGAGGGTGCAGTGGATGTTGCATGGTTTCACCGAACTTGGAAAGTGCTCGGCGAGAAAAGATGGAAGCAGATGGCTGAGGCAGCCAAGTTCGCTGCGAATTCCTCGCAGGCAAACAAGGCACAATTCCTCGCAGACGTTCTGCTCGGCAAGAAACCTCGCAAGGATCTCATCGATGGCATTCAAAAAAAGAATCTCAAGGAACATGTTCGACTCCTTGGTCTCTTACCGTTGGCCGAAGGAGCAAAACGGGACAAGGATTTGATGGAGCGTTACGAAGTCTTGCAAGACTACAAGAAGTATGCGCGCGGACTTTCGTCGCTAACCAAACCGGCGGCCATGCGGGCTGCCGAGATTGGAATGAACAACCTCGCACGTCTATCTGGCTTCCCAGATCCCCTTCGGTTGGAATGGGCACTGGAAGCGGAGTCGATCAAGGATTTGGCCAAGGGACCAATCAGCGTTACCAAAGAAGAAGTAACTGTTACCCTGCAATTAGACCAAGATGCAAAGCCGGTTCTTTCGATCGCGCGAGGGACCAAGCCACTCAAGTCGATTCCTTCGGCGGTCAAGAAGAAACATGCTGCAATTGCGGACTTAGCAGAGAGAGCTACCGAGCTGAAAAAGAAGGCGAGCCGTATTAAGCAGTCGCTTGAGTTGGCGATGTGCCGTGGCGATTCGATCGGTGCAGGAGAGTTGGTCCAATTGTTCGAGCATGCCATTCTTGCTCCGCAACTCGCTAAGCTTATCCTTGTCGGCGATGGCATTCTCGGATACCCGGACAAGGGAGGCAAAGCCCTTCGCGATTTCAATGGCAAATTGGAACCTATTAAAAAGAACGAACTACTACGCTTTGCGCATTCAAGCGATTTGTTTGCCAGTGGCAAGTGGCACAAATGGCAGCAAGAGTGTTTCCGTGCGGAACGCGTTCAACCGTTCAAGCAAGTGTTTCGAGAACTCTACGTGGTGACCCAACAAGAGAAAAAAGACCAAACGTCTTCTCAGCGTTTTGCTGGCCAGCAGATTGGTCCGCGTCAGGCGATGGCACTATGGAATAGTCGCGGGTGGAACACGCAAGATGGGGTGTTCAAGATTTTCCACGATCTATCGATTATTGCCGAAGTGTCGTTTCAATACGACTATGGAACCGCTGCAGAGATCGAGGGCCTGACCGTTGAAACGGTGCAGTTTCGAAAGCGAGATGAAACCAAGCTGATGAAGCTTTCGGCCGTGCCTCCGTCGGTCTTTAGCGAAGTTATGCGCGACGTCGATTTGGTCGTCAGTGTCGCGCACCGAGGTGAAGTGGATCCGGAAGCGAGTGCATCGACCGTCGAAATGCGATCCGCCTTGGTGCGGGAGACTTGTTCGTTACTCGGCTTGAAAAACGTGTCGCTGAAGGGAACGCACGCGATCATCAATGGCTACTACGGCCAGTACTCGCTCCATCTTGGTAGTGCGGGTGTTCATCGAATACCAGGCGGAGCGCTGGCAATCCTGCCGGTGCATGCACAGCACCGAGGGCGACTGTTTTTACCGTTCGCGGATGACGATCCCCGCACAGCCGAAATCATGTCCAAGGTTTTGCTTTTGGCAAGGGACGAAGAAATTCAAGACCCTTCGATTTTGGATCAGCTTGGCGCTCCCGTTGGGAAACGTCGCATTTTGGTCGTGGAAGAACCAAAGAAACCGAGTGCATCCTCAAAGACAAACAAAACGGACAATAAATCGTCGACAGCGACGACCGCTTCTGGTGCTACCCCTGCGACCACGGCTGTTGCCTCCGTAACAGGCGGTAAACGTCACTTTGAATTCCAGGAAGGTAGTTCGCAAAAGTTTTGGGAAGTTGAAATTTCTGGCAACTCAGTTACGACCACTTGGGGACGAATCGGGACAGGAGGCCAATCCAAGACAAAGGACTTTGCCGATGCAGCCCAGGCGCAGGCAGATTACGACAAACTCATTAAGGAAAAGACGGTCAAGGGATACAAAGAGTCGACTTGAATTGCCATAGTTAACAAAACTTCCGACACCGGCAAAGAACCGCTTCCTGACCCAGACATCATTGAACTGATTACAAAACCGCTGAAGTTGTCCGATCGCGGTCCTACTCGTAAACGTCTACTTGAGAGAGTGTTGGAATTTGTATCCACGTTTATCTTGGGCGTTGCCGCATGATTTTTGGCTTGTGGTCGAACGTTCCACCGCCAAAAAAAATCCATCGGCTTTTTTCCGATGGATTTTCAATTTCACTCGCTGCGGTTGATTCGGCGAACTTCAGAAGGTTCGTCCTCAAAAGAGCAAGTAGGATCAAGCACTCTTAAACTCAGGCCGCTTTTTTTCTCTAGACAACAACGGTCTCTTTTATTTTTTGAAGGAAGTGATCGCCACCGGCTGCACTAAATTCCTTCCGTGCTTTTTCGGCCTTTTTGAGGTCTTCGTACTCGAAAACAGCAACTCGCTTGAGGCTTTGATTAAAGACTCCCCAGTAGAGTTTGATTCGAGGCTCAGCCGCAGCCTTCCGAGTTCGCTTCGGTTTTGGCTCAGCCGGTGGTGCGTTAGGGTCGACTTCCGTGACGGCCTTCTTCTTGCGTGGTGACTTAGCAGCAGTTGCCATGGACAAATGACTCCAGGTTGGGAATGAAGAAAGCAAAATTGGCATTCAATCAAACATCGAACGAACTGGTTTCGCGGAGGAAGGAAGACCATCCGTGCCCGGAAACACCCCTTTCGATATTGATCCATTGTAGACGATTTGCGTTCAATTCAAAACTACCAGCGGGAAAGATGTTGAGAAAAAGTTCCACAACGCGATCCACAAACTGGGGGCCACAAAATGGGGGCCACAAAATAGGGGAAAATGCCGGGGGAGACCAGCGTCACTGACTTCTTCCAATTCCCCAAGGACTAAAGGAACGCAATTTTTTCAAATTGACTTCGAACGTTTTGGAGCGAAGACCCCGTGGCAATGCAAGTCATAATCGGCTGTCCAGCTTCAATCTTGGTTCCGGCACGAGGGATATCCGCATATCGAAAACCGGAGGAATCCGAATCCGCTTGCCAGCGATCCATCCACCATGAGTCCGACTGTCGATTATCTACAAGCAATGTCTCCTTCGCATACATTACGATCTTGCCCATCGATCTCTTGCATGGCATTAAAAGTTGCGATGAAAACTTTTTCGCTACTTCTTTCCATTCGTCAATCGTGATCGATCGCGTGCAGCACCCGCAATGAAGTGCAACTAAACGAACGTCATACACCGCGTCAAGTATCTCCATGCTCGCGCTCCAACGCGGATTGATTTCCAGCAACGTAAGTTCGCGATCGTCAAGCAAGAAATCTGCCTGCCACAAACCAACGAATCCTGTATCGGATGCAACCATTGCCGCAAATTGCTGAAGTCTCGCAAGCTGGTCTGCATGCAATGAGACAGGACCAATCGAACCACGGTAAGTGTACTTTGGCATGAACGGCTGAGTCGACCGCCCCAAACTGCTAGCGACACCTACGACAACACTCCCGTATTCGCTGCTGAGCATCGTTACGCCGAGAGGCTCTCCACGCCGGTTTTGCTGAATATACAGATTCGGATTTTGAAGAACCGATTCGAGGTTGAAACTCGTGTCGTGGGGATTCCATTCGGCGATGCCCATTCCGCCAGCACCATGTGTCGACTTAATCAGCCATCGGTCAGTTGGTCTTTTCGACTTAAGCTCCTCGATGCCGTCACTCGGAATCCAGGTGAATGGCCACTCCAAACCGGATGCGAGCGTCCAACGCTGCCAATTCTCAAGACAACGCATTGCGACTAACTGAGTTCCAGTACATCCACCTCGATTCGAACGTTGCTGGCACGCTTGGACGGCATTCGGGCGATGCTCCATTCCACCCGCCAGCAACATTGGAATACCTGGATAGCATTCTTCAATCCAGTCGACCCAACCGGCGTCTTCCAAGGAACGATAAACATGGCAGTACGCTAGCAAATCGCGATCTGCGCAGTAATCGACGACGATCGTTTGAAAACCCGCTCGATGCGCACATTGTGCAGCAGCTCGTGCGCTGAAACCGACAATGATCAGCGGTTTATGCAGTCCTGTACCTTCGCTGCAAAACGACATAAATGCCCCAGTCATCCCAATCCAAAGAGCCCAACCATTCCGATCAAGCGCCATGAATCCATCGCGAGGCACGACACTTGAGTGAAACGGCAAATAATGAACTGAATCAGTCTAGCGATCAAGCTGTTGAAATCGATAGCATTACTGATCAGATCATTGGATCGCAGTGCAATCGCAAGACTCATGGATGGGATGTATGCGTAGAAGTAACAATTGTCAGGGTAATTACGGTCCTGTCGCGATGCATTGCGTCTTGCTGCTGGGTTGCTTGCTGGCAGGCTGCAAGGGCTCGCAGATTGGAGCACATCGTTGGGGTGGCAGCGACTACGGTCAAGGGTCCGTCGAACGCCAAAAAGCTCGGGCTGTCTATTTCGACCCGTATCCCCTCAATGACATCGGCCCAGAGGTGGTAGGTGGCAGGCCGAGAGGTTTCCAAAACCCACTGCCAGAAGCCAATCGAAACGAGCTGAAGAATCCATGGGCTGGCTACAGCCGGTAGGAATGTCGTGGGACAGGCTGCTACCTTTTAACTTCAGCTTGACAGGCAGGAAGCCTATCCCACACTACGTTAGCCCGCCGAACCTTCGGTCCCTTTGGTTGTAGTCCCGTATCGCCTGAACAAGATCCTCTTTATCGAATTCGGGCCACGCCTTTTTCGTAATCCACAATTCGCTGTAGCTGATTTGCCAGAGCAGGTAGTTGCTGATGCGCATTTCGCCACTCGTACGGATCAACAGGTCCGGGTCGGGCATGTTGGCCGTATAAAGTTGGCTCGCAATCGTTGCTTCGTCAATCTCATGACTCTTCAGTTGCCCTTGTTCAACTTGGGCAGCGATGATCCGGACTGCATCCACAATTTCTTGACGCGATCCGTAGTTAATCGCAAGGCATAACGTAAGTGCTTTGCCATTCTTACTCAGTTCGATTGAGCGATCCATTTCGATTTGAACATCCTCGGGAATTCCAGCTCGCCTACCGATGATCGTCAATCGAATGTCGTTTTTCAAAAGCGTCGGACGTTCTTGAATGAGATAAGTCTTGAGCAATCCCATCAAGAAATCGAGTTCTTCCACCGGACGTTTCCAGTTCTCGTTCGAGAAACAATAGAGCGTTAGGAAAGAAACGCCCAGTTCTCGGCATGCTTCGGAAATACGCCGAACGGAATTGGCACCGCGTCGATGTCCTTCAATACGTGGCAACCCCCTGGACTGAGCCCAGCGTCCGTTGCCATCCATGATCACGGCTATGTGCTTGGGGACCTGCAAAGCAAGTGACTTAGGCTCAGCCGTTTGCGTGGATTGTTTGAGTTTGCGAGAGAAAAACGCCATTACACTAGTGCTTTGTCCAGATTAAAAATGGGGGTTGAAGAGTAGAGCAATTGTCCTCAATTGCTTGCAAAACGATTGAGGACAATCGTTCTACAATTTTTCGCCAACCCCAAAATCTAAGTTGGACAAAGCACTAGTGCTCTGTCCAAATCTAATTTTAGGATTAGCCGAATGGCGATAGCCACGGTTCTTGAGACGACAACCGGGGCTAGCGCCCAACGGCTAATTTTCTGAACCCTATTTCTTTGCGTTGACAAACCACTAGTATACCAGAAAATCGCAAACTTCTCGCGGATCGTTACCGATCAACCGCTTGCGAGTTGGCAGCGTTCGCAGAGAAATTTCGAAATTCGTCACTTAAGTGGAAATGGGAGTTTTCGAGCAAGGGGCGTTTCAGGCATGTATTGATTCGTTTCGTAGTCGATCTTGTCGGCGCTGTCGGGGACTTTATAGGCGAAGTCTTTTTCCGAAATCGTTGTCGTCGATGGCTCGGAATGAACCAGCTTGGAAACCAATTTGTGAACCGTTTGCGTGTCGTCAGGAGTCTTGCTCCTACTAAAATACTCGACACGAAAGGGGAAATACGCCGTGGCAATGGAACGCCCCAAGGTCAATCGAACCTCAGCGGGTAAGTTTGGATTGGCAGCCGGCGGAGTCAAGGCCTGTTTATCAACGAGCGCATTGCCGGAAATCCGGGGCGGTTCGGTTCTCAATGTCCCAACTAATTGCCAAACGTCAACGCCATCAATTCTCCCTTCTACCGCTTTGTACCAGCGATAGCGATGGTATAGGTTTCGAAGCAATTCAGCATGCCCGCCTATGGCAAGGTAGATACTTACCTCCGGACTATCTCTCAATTGATCGATCGAGTTGCCGCCAAGCGATTCCCTTACTTGATCGATGTTCACGCATCTAGGCGCGTCCTTCGCTCCGACTTGCGTGTACATCAATCGACCATCGGATACTTGAATCGTGTCGATAGTCGTTTCACCAGATGACACGCGAGACGTGTAACGGAACTGTCCAGAGCCTCCTCCACTGGCTTTGTAGTCACCGCTTACGACGACGACTTGATCGTAGGCCTGACTGCTTTGATGGACCTTGCAGAGAAACGGGGGGCCATGCACGGCTTGGTGGATGGCTTTGAGAACAAGTTGATTTGGGTCGATCGTTACAACGGTGATCGCGGGCGGTTGCGTGTTGGGCGGTTGCGCATTGGGCGGCTGCGCATTGGGTGCCTGAAAAGCCAACGCGGCTGCGTTCGAAAACCAAACCTCGCCACAAATGAGGCACAGGATCGAAATGCTTGCATTCATTCTTTTGGTCGGCATGGGCAAGTTGTATCGGTTTTATCAAAGAAACAAGTCCAATGGTGCCGAACATACGGTTTAGGACGCGCCCCAAGAAGTGTCTTTTGGGGACGCTGCTTGATTTGCAATTGCTCGAACATCACGACTGCGGTCCAAGGAACGCAAACCTGTGATGTTTCATCGGGCGGATTGTAGGTCGATCGCAGGCGTGTTGTCCAGGTGGAAAAACGTCGGTAGCGATGGCCTTGTATTCAAGCCGGCTAGACCCAACAAATTCCAGGGGGAATCGAATGAAAATGCGAAATTATTATGGCCTGATGGCAGCTTTGGGTTTGGGCGCTCCGTGCTTGCTCAGCCAATGCAGTCTCCTCTCCAATGCCCAAGCCGGTGACCATGGCGTTCGCCATAACATGCCTCCGGCAAGCCGAATGATGGAGCCTGGACCCATGGTCGGAGGACCTGGCCCAGGTGTTTTGTTGCCCGAAACCATCCCGGTTCCAGGCTATGGTGCGGGAGCAATGATTCCGACCGTTCAGATTTTGTTCAACCAACCACAATCGACGAGGATCCTCTACGACGTTGTCGGAGACGGAACCTTTACCAGCGATCCACTCATCGTTCCTGGTCGCTTGGAATTTGCACAAGGTGGCATATTCCGACTGAAACTGACCGATATCCAAGGTCGCGAAGGAGTTGAACTCTATCCAACGCTCGAAGTCGGAACCGCTAGCTATCGTACAGCGGCCTATTTGGCTCACAATGCGATCTCCATCCAGTTTACAGAAGAAGATCTAGATCAAGCCCTTTCGAGCAACTTTGTAACCAAAGTGATCTACCTTCCAGATCCTGAATTTCAAGGGGAAGCGATTTCCGGCATCGATACACTCGTCAGCACACGGTTGGAACCAGGTTTGGATCCGATTGTGGAAGCCGACCGACGCGGCTCGATTCTCGCAATCGTCCGGCTTGGAAACAAAGACATCGAAATGTCGGGCAGCGGTTACGGAATGGCCGGGATGATGCAAGGCGGATTTGTGGATGCCAACGGTATGCCTTGCGGACCGTATGGCGGACCCATCGGACCTGCAAACAATCCACCGAACATGGTGGCTGGTGTAACCGCTCCGCAATATGGAATGACGTACAGTGGAACACCAATTGGACTACCTGGTCCACCGCACATTCCGTTCGGCTCGCCAGCCGGACTGAAACAGCATGTCATGGTGAATCGGACTCACGTAAGTCTGCCTGATCCTGTACAAAAGTTGAAGGGAACCGTTCGCCATCAACCCGGTCTGAGCTATCCAACGCCTCCGAGCCGGTTCCACATCAAAGAGCAGAATATTCACCCAGGTTATCCTGCAGGACGACCACACTTCTACGACGCAAGCAGAGTGGTTGCTCCTGGCCAGTTTGCAGGCGATCAAGGTGGTGCTGGTGGTGCTCAGGGTGGTGCTCCAGGTGCTTACTGCCCACCGGGCCAAGCACCAGGCCAAGTACCAAGCCAAGTACGTTAAGCCTGCTAATGCAATGGATCACTGTTGGTTTGGTTTCGACCAAACCAACAGTCAACTACGCGAGAGTGCTTTCAGCGGATAGGAATCTTTATAATGCTTCAACGAATCTCCTTTCCAACCTTGCTGATCGCCTGGATTGCAATGGTTGCGTTGTGCTTGCTCGCCATTTGTGTTTGCGACAATGTACAAGCTCAATCGATTTACTCTCCGCTGCCAGCCAGTAATCAACCCTTGTTCCGAGATAATGCACCTCCGGGTGAGATCGGCGCCCTCCAGCTCCAGCGCAAGCCAGAATTGCGCTGTGTGTGGCAAGCGGTCGAGATTCGTTGTCCCAAGGGGATCAAGATCAGCATGGCCGACGCTGGTCAATTCACACCGGATTTACCGCAACCCGCCCGCCTAGCAGTCATGATTGGGCCGGTGTATCGAATGCGTATTACTGGAATTCCTTTGGAGCCCGAGGTCGAACTCTTCCCAACCTTGGAAGTGATTGATCGTACGCATCCTCCTGCCGAACGCGAACATCGATTTCCCATCCCAATCGAGATTGACGAGGATGATCTCGAAGCCGCCGCACGCGGCGAATTGGTCATGCGAGTCATCTACCTCGAAGACAATCAAGTCGCCGAGCCCGTCGACACGGCAGGCAAACCGCAACGAGTTCTCGACTTAAGGCCACACCAAGATGCACTTCGCACAGCCGACCAATTCGGCCGTCCGCTGGCTATTCTGCGAATCGGTTCGCGTGTTCCAAACGTGTCCGAAGGTCAGGATTGGGAGTCGTTCCTCTTCGGTTGTCCTCCTTGGTCGACGCTCAAGCCGATTCCAACCAAGCAACAATTAATTGACGATGGCAAATGGCCTGTAACGGCCAATGCGGGCTCCATCTCCGATCGACGCTAGTGTTCCATTCACCCGACAACCCACTATGTATTTCGTGAACAAAATGCTGAACCGGAGCCTAGTTGCAGGATCTTTCGTTGCCGCGATCGTTGTTGTCAGCAGTGCTGGCTGCCAAAGTAATCCGCTGTCGGTGCTTGGGGCGCAAAATTCGGCCAAGCCTGCCATTACCGATCGGCAAATCAGTTTGTCGCAAACTCCGATCGCTTTAGCGAAAAAAGATGCGGGAGCGCCCAATAGCAACTCGTATGCGGACCC
>JAIPFP010000055.1 GCA_021736575.1 Pirellula sp.
GTCTTGGCAACCTCTGCTTCTCGGAATCGATTGCCCCTGAATTCCTATTCTGGTTTTTCAACTGCGTGTTCTTCAGAGGTGAATTGGCGAGAACCTGCACGGGAATGAAAGTCAGACATACTTCTCCAGACAGAATCCTCAGGGTTCCATTTCCCGTCCCGCCGCTGTCCGAGCAAAAGCGGATTGTGTCGAAGGTGACCGAGCTGATGTCGCTGTGCGACGCCTTGGAAGCCAAGCTGACGCAGGCCGAGTCCGCCAGCTCCCAACTCCTCTCCGCCGTCGTCCATCACTTGATAACCGGAGCAAATCCAAATGCCTGACTCCGATCATGCGGATCCGACATTCCGTCACTATTTCGTTGATGAAGCGGGCGACCCAAGTCTCTTCAACAAGCACGGAAAATCGCTCATCGGAAAAGAAGGATGCTCAAAGTTTTTTATCCTAGGATTAGCGGACATCGAAGAGCCACTTATAGTTGCACTAGAACTTGAAACATTACGCCGGCGATTGAAGGCGGACCCTTACTTCAAGGGTATACCGTCCTTTGATCCGGCGCAGCGCAAAACAGCACTCATGTTTCATGCCAAGGATGATCTACCAGAAGTGCGTCGGGAAGTGTTCAGTGTCCTTCTAAAAAACAAGATCCGGTTCTATGCGGTCGTTCGAGACAAGCAGGTTGTGCTGAACAAGATCATGGACCATCAAAAGCAAAAGCCTACGTACCGTTATCACCCCAACCAATTGTACGATCGCTGCATTAGCCGCCTTTTCAAAGAGAGGCTTCACAAAGACGATGGCTACTTGATCCACTTCGCTCGCCGAGGAAGTTCAGACCGAACGGAAGCTCTCGAAACCGCACTAGAAACGGCTCGACGTAACCTACGAATAAAATGGGGAATTACAGCAACGAGTCCTATCGAAATCAAAGCTGCTCAGCCTCACGAAGTCATTTGCCTTCAAGTCGTCGATTACTACCTATGGGCGATTCAGAGATTTTTCGAGCGAGGTGAAGATCGATTCATTCAGCTTGTTTGGTCTCAAGCGGGCTTAATCCATGACGTCGACGACACGCGAGAAGCAGAATATGGGGTTTACTACACCCAACGGAAACCGCTCACATCTCAATCACGCGCATAAAAAAAGCCAGCGGATATAGGGACCTCCCGAAGGTGTCCACACGGCATGGAGCCGAATTTTGTCTGCTGGCTTCAACCTAATATGGTATTTAAATCAGAACCATTCAAGTCGAAAGTCCGAATTATCAGGAAAAACCATTACGTTTCCAAACTGCCAGCGACAACTGCGGCCATGCCGACTAATGGCTTCAAGAGGACCGTACGTTTCTTGGCGACAACATGGCGGTCAATGTATCGATAGAACATTCTTAGGAGCCGATTCAAAACAGACCCCTTGAGCGGACACTAATTGATGTTCAGGCCAAATTCTCGCGTGTGCAATCGTTCCTTCCAGCTGTTTTCGCGAGAAATGATTTCCTTTGGATCCATATCCGGCGAAACTCGTTCTAAGATGCTAAATCGCAGATCCGAGGGATTGCAGTTTAAGAGGAGTTTGTTGTTTCCGTGCCCGGTCTTCTTGTAGTTCACCCAACGCCCGTGAATGTTCTCGAGACCATACGCGGAACCAACGTAACCCTTTCCGCTTTTCTCATCAAGAATGAAATAGATTCCTCGCCATTCTGCGAGCTTCGTTTGCAATTTTTTCGGTATGACCTGAAGTTCCTCCCAGGTTAAAATCAACTCTCGCCAGTCAGGCATCTTGCCCTCTAGCATGGACTCTTCCAGGATCGCATCAACGTAAAATTTGTTCGCATCAGCCCATCGACTCCAGGCAATACCTGGGGGTGGCCAATCGATGATCAATTTCCCTTTCCATTTCGAAAGGATGTCGGTTTCGACGAGATCGAATTTCACAAAATCAGGGCGAGAATCTGCCGGTTTCATCCCCAAACTTACCAATTCCTTTTGCTCGGCTAGCTTATTCAGAGAAGAACTGGAAATGGACTTGCGATCACGGACTCGGTACAGTCCGAGAAACACTGCCCTGTTTGTTTCATGGCCGAAAAACGAAACTACATGCTCCGCTTTAAGCATTTGCTTCTCGACCTTTTGATTTTGTATTTGCTGGAACGCGTTGAAAAGATCCGGCCGTTGCACGACAAGCCACGGCAAGATTCTTCGAATGTTGGGTTCCATCGGGACGTGGCGTAGTACCAATGTCTTGTGTAGGTCCAGATTCGAGGGTTTCAACAGGTCTTGAAGTTCCATGAGCATCTTCTCGTTCCTAAGAGTTTCGCTTGACGTCTTCTTTGTGAATACGCAATTTGAATTCGATTATTTGGCTGTCATGTGCAACGAACAGTGTAATCTTCCCTTATAGAGTTACCAGTAAACGCTCACGTGGCCACAGTAAGTAAGTACGCGAACATTTGTAGTCTCCCACCCGTTTCGACTATGATCGAAAGCGTCAGTATTTTGGGGTGTTAGAGGTCGTGGGTTCGAATCCCGCCGGTCCGATTTTTTCTTTCTACCAATGAATTACAAGGGTATTCCTTGTTTTCAAACTCCGGATTTGTAATCCTTCTGTCAAAAGTGTTTCTGGGAACTTTCCCGGTTACACTTCTGGAGAGAGATTATGAGAGTTCCGTCTTATCGCCGCCATGCTAGTGGGCAAGCGCGTGTCACGATTGCTGGTACTGACTACCTTTTAGGGCCTTGGAATTCGAAAAGCAGCAAAGAAAAGTACGACCGTCTTGTCGGGGAGTACATTTCTAGCGGTCGGTCTAAGTCGTTTGGGAAGAAACAAGCCGAATTGTCCATTGCGGAGTTGCTGGTTGCGTTCAAAGCTCATGCCAAGCAAACGTATGGGGTCAGTAAACGAGGGGAGTACTATCACCTTGTGCTTGCAATGCGGCCTCTCAAGCGTTTGTACGCGTCGACAAATGCGATCGAGTTTGGGGTTCCCCAATGGAAAGCCGTTCGCCGCTACATAGAGGACGGAAAGAACGGAGCCACTCCGAAACCTGGGCAAAAGCCTCGTCCAATCACGATTCCAAGTCGGGGATACGTGAATTCGGTAATGCAACGGGTAACTCGCATCTTCCGTTGGGCGGCAGGCGACGGGAATATGCTTCCGGGATCGATCGCAGAAAGCCTTGAGAGAATCGAACCTCTCAAGATCGGTAGGACTAATGCGGTGGAAACCGAACCGATCGAACCTGTTTCCGATACGGTGGTCGAAAAAACGCTAAAGCACCTTCCGCAGATTCTAAGGGACATGGTTCGGGTTCAGCGTTTAATTGGTTGTCGACCTGGTGAGGTATGCCAACTCACTCCCGGGATGATTGATCGAAGCGGAGACGTCTGGGAAGCGGTCCTCAAAAAGCACAAGAACGCGCATCGAGGACAATCCCGAACTCTTAGTATCGGTCCGAAGTGCCAGGCGATCCTGTTGCCGTATCTCTTGCGCGGTGAAGACGAATGCCTTTTCCGGCCAATGGATGCGGATAAGAAGCGACGACAAGCAGCCCATGAAGCTCGCGTCACTCCCTTGTCGTGCGGCAACAAGCCAGGAAGCAACAAGGTAAGAAAGCCGATGCGAAAGCCCGGCAAGCAGTATACGACCCAATCTTACGCCAAAGCGATCAAGCGAGTGTGCGAGGTCCACGGCATTGAGCATTGGGCCCCGAATCAACTTAGGCATGCGGCGGCGACTGAGGCGCGGAACGTGTACGGATTGGAACATGCGTCAGCAAGGACCGGTCACAAGGACCTGGAAACGACCCAAATCTATGCCAAGCGGTCCGACGAAATGCGACGTGAAGTAGCGAGGGGCTTGGGATAATGAGCAACGAGCAACTTGCCAAGCTTTGGGAGCAGGCCGGAATGGTCATCGACGAACAACGTTTGCGGATTTTCCGCTTAATGACCGCAAGCCAACAACGTGAGATCCTCGCGCAGATCGAACGTGAGCAAGCGAACCAAACCAACAAAAACAAAGGGATTTTAACGTGAACAAGTTGAACGAGTATGAACAATTGGTGTCGAAGTACATCAGTTACAAGCGAGCGGAGGGACTCCAGGAAACGACCTTAGGCGATTTGTCCGGTCGACTCAAGATGATGGGGAGGGAATGCGGGATCACCTGCATTTTGGATATCGAAGCCAAAGCCATTGCAGGCTGGTTCTCACAAATTGCCGAGCCCGAAAGGGATGGTGAGAAATCCAAGCGGAGCGCTAGGACAAGACTGTTGCTGTGGAAGTACGGCCATGGCTTCATGGCTTGGTTGGTCATGCGGGGAGATATCCCAGATAACCCGATTGATGATGCTCCAAGGCCAAAGAACACCAAGAGAGATGTAAGGCGCAAGCGAAGAGCGTTCAGCATTCCGGAGTTGACGAACCTATTCAAAATCGCAAGTCTTCGACCGTTGGCGGAGTACGGCAAAATGAGACTGATAGGCAGTCGAAACAAAGCCCAATGGGACGCGAACCCGTTGACGATTGATAACATCGACTTCTATGCCGATCATTGCCGAGAGTGCCTAGCGCGGAACCCTAAAGAGCTACGAAGAAAGGAGATCGATGGGCGGAAGTGGTATTTAATTTGGAAGACCTTGCTTCTAACCGGCTTGCGTTGGGGAGAACTTCGAAGACTTGAGGTAAGGGACGTGATTCTAGGCGAAAACGCGAGGATCGAACTCAATGCGGACCTTTCGAAGAACGGCAACGAAGCAAACATCCCATTGAACAAAGAGCTGGAAGCTGAGCTGTCTTTGTGGATCCTAGACCGAAAGCTTACCGGCCAGGACAGGCTCTTTACGATGCCGGAAAAGGGCATGAAGCGATTCAACTACGATGCCAGAGCGGCGGGTATCGCAGTGAAAGATGAACGCGGTCGGGGAATCGACATTCACAGCCTTAGAAGAACCTTTGGCACCTTGCTGGTTCGGGCTGGAGTCAATGCCAAGGTGACCCAAACGGCAATGCGACATTCCGACATTCGAATGACGATGGACATTTATGCGAGCTGCGAGACATCGGAAGTCTACGGCGCAGTGGACAGGCTTCCTTCGTTCGTGCCGACGATCAAAACGGAAGAACCGATGCGACAGCCCATTGTGAACCAGGACGCAGCAAACGCGAAACCAAGCGGCCTAACAGCCGAAGAGGAAATGATTCTCGCGATCTATCGGAACAGGAGGCAATCATGAAGCGTAGCAGTCGAATCCAGATTGTCAGGCTAACGGAAGTCCGTTCGGTTTCCCGGTGGCTGAGAACACTTGGCCAGTGCCCGAAGTCCATCTCGGAGGATATCAGGGGTGGAGGTCAATACTTCATCGCCATCGCGCAGGGGCAGCCCGCAGCATTCGGATGGTGCGAGCCATCGGACGGTGCCATGACTGTCAACGTTGACCCCGATTACATCGGGAAAGGTATCGCATCTTTGATGCTCGAATACCTTGAAGGAAAGCTTGTTGCGACTGCGATCAGTCGGCAAGTCGAAATGGTTTAGTTTTGGTTTCAATTTCAATGATTTTGCAAGGAGAATTAAGAAGATGAGCAGTAAGAAAAGTAGCTTGGTTGGTCGTTATGAGATGGTCAAACTCGAATTAGTGGATGACACTTCGATAGAAAAGAAGGTGCTTATAGTCAGAGGCACATTTGCGGAGATGTGCGGCTTTTATGAGGCGCTCAAAGACTCTATGGAAACGGCCGTCAACGCGGACATCCGGGAACATGGCTACCAGGATCGGGACGGTGTTGATATCGGATGGACAGAGGACGACCTGGAAGACTGGCGGAAGGAGCCAAACGAAATCGAAGCCTACGATAAGGCCAAGCGGCAAGCCGAGCGAGAGGGTTTGATGAGGTTCGTCGCAGTGGAAACGCGACACTTCTTTCCGGGTGACCCCCGGTCATGGGTGGCAGCTCTAAACGGCGCGATCGAAGCAACTGGGATCCAAGTAGAACCGGAAGCCATGGTTGTGGCGTAGCAAGTCGTCTAAATAGAATCAGGCCGGCATTTTCTTGCCAACCGCACCACTAGCCCCGAAGGAAACTTTGGGGCTTTTTCGTTTCTATGGCGATTCAGTCGAACCAATGATTTCATTGGCCAAACAGGCGTTTGTATTGTGTCGTCTTATTTCGTAGCTTTGAATCCTGTTGAACGTGGCGACTAAATTCAGCGCGTTTCCGTCCTAGTTGGTTGTCGCAGATTCAATTCATCAAATCGGAGTCAGAAAAATGAGCGTAGCAACTGAAGAGCGGATGTACCCAGTTTCCAAAGCTTTTGAAATGTTGATCGGGGCAAAGCCAGCTCCACAAACTATCAGTCGGTTGGTCAAGACAGGTCAGATTCGTGCCAGCAAGGTACTGGGAGAATGGCACTGCACAATCCAGGACATTCGCGACCATATGGAAGCGAATACGACCAGGACTCTATCGGCAGAAAAGAGAGCCCCGACCGGCCAAGCGAAGACGCGATCCGAGGCCAAACGTCAGCGCGACATCGAAGCGGCAATGGCTTCGCTCGAGACTGACGAAGGCATGAAGTAGGTAGGCATTAAACGAAAACACCTGGGCGGCTAATCCCAGGTGCTTCCCAATTCTCTGCGATGGGCATCGCTTTACTAACAATCGACACATGGATGATACCGCAACAATCGATCGAGGGCAAACATGGGAAGAGTTCCTTTCGTCGTATCCTCCTGGTCGAAAGTTCTTTGCAAACCGACTTACAAAAGATTTCTTTGAAAGCGGTGCATATGCTGAGCTGTCATCACTGGGAGCGGATGGACGCAACGCAGCAGCATTGGTGATCCTAATTGCGAGCAAAGAGGATCGGCATGGCTACAAAGCACCTGTGAGATATTGGGTATCCCAGCTACAAGAACTGTTGTACATGCATAGCCCAAAGCAACCGGGAGCTGCAATCAAATTAGCCGTGAAGTCTGGTTGGCTAGCATGCTGGTCGAAATCAAATCGTCACGAGACGCACTTCTACACGATTAACCCGACATTGGAGGAGGACACCCAAACCAAGGCCGAATGCATTCCTTCCGAAATTGGAAGTAATCAAGTTGCTAATGCTTCCGAGATTGGAAGCAATGATGATTCGAATGCTTCCACAATTCCTTCCGGAATCGGAAGCATTACACAGATTATTCCTTCCAACATTCCTTCCACCATTCCTTCCGAAATCGGAAGCACTCCATTCCTAATTCCATCCCTAATTCCATCCCTAGAAAAAGAACCTAATTCCAAACCTAAAAGCGCAGGTGGTTACACCACAGACTTTGAGTCGTTTTGGAATGTGTTTCCTTCGTTACGGAAGTCTGGAAAGAAACAAGCGTTCGAAGCTTGGAAGAAAGCTTTGAAAGAAGCTGCACCAAATACGTGTCCAGGTAAGGGTGGCTGGGCGGAATATCTGATTAGCAAAGCTGCAGACTATGCAGAGTCGCCGACAGGCAAAGGACAATTCGCCAAAGGGCCAACACCGTGGCTTAACCAAGGCTGCTGGGAGGATCCGAAAGAAGCATGGATGGACTCAGGGGACCGTGGATCAACGCGTCTAAAACAGTTGGGCTATGCAACGGCAAACGGAGTCTGGGATGGAAGCTATCGACCTACTTCCACGAATGACGGTGGGGGATTCTGATGATGAATGAAAAACAGTTAAAACAGTTGTTGGCCAAAGCTCGCGCCGTCCTAAAGCCATACTTTGACCCAAAGTATCTTGGAGAGGACGAGGAAGGCGGTGGCTACAATCAAGATAGGCGAGAAAAGTTCGATAGAAACATGGCCGAAGTGTTGGTCAATGTTGGAGTCCGGCTTATCGACGCAAACTTGGATAATTTCGAAACGCAGCGAATCGAACAAGTGGAGGCGTTGAAGGTTGCAAAGTGGTACGCGGACAGCTATTTCGAAGTTCAGAGCAAAGGCCAGAACCTAATTTTCTTCGGTGGAGTGGGGACGGGAAAAGACCACCTTGCTATGGGCATCGCAAAAGCCCTATATGGCAAACGCAGGTCAGTACGTTGGATAAACGGCGTAACCCTTCAATCAAGGCTGCGAGAATGCATCGGGGGGGGCGAGACCGAAAGCGAGTTTATCGAGGAGTTGACGTTTCCCGACTTCCTATGGATGAGCGATCCGGTTCTTCCCGGATGCAACCTAACTCCTTTCGTGACGCAGTTCATACACAACATTGTGGACAAACGTTATCGTGAAAAAAAGCCAATTTTGATGACGGTCAATGTCCCCGCACCGAAGGCGCTCGAAGGATCGCTGGGCGTCCCAACCGTTGATCGACTGCGAGCGGATGCGGTAACGCACTTTTGTAACTGGCCAAGCTATCGCAAGTCTGAGAACGTAGATTACAGCAAGCCGATCATTCGAGAGCCCATTGAAGAAATGCGAGCAGAACGTGACGCACGCAGAAGAGCAGAGGAAGAGAAAAGGTGTGCCGATCGTGCAAGGTTCGCAAGGCTTCCCGAGATCAACTTGGAACGAGTGTCACCAGACTTATCTCCTGAGTCCGAAGAGATTCTTGCACAACGAAAGTCCGACTTTTTGGCACGGTTGGCACTTGTTGAAGGAGGAGACGGCGATGAGTAAACCAAAACACCCAGTCCGTGAGACTCGAGCGGCGGCCAAACGGCGCGAAGCGAAGGAACGGAGATTGGCGGAACAGGCCACGGACGAACCGGCAGGGCCAATCGATGTTCAATCGTTGGCCGGTCAATCGACAGTGCTAGAGCGACTTTCCGTTTGACAGCATTTCAATAAGTCATCGCCAATGACGCCACAACAGTGTTTTGGCATGTGGTTTTCAGAAGAAGCCAGAATCCTAGCACCGATACCATAGATCGATGGCGGGGAGATCAGAAAGCACATGCCGGGGTTTAGTCCGGCATGTGCAACTTGCAAGCTTGGTCTTCGTCCAAGCATCGCGACAAGCGACAGCGGCATCTTAATCGTTCTTCCGACTCGGTTTCAACTTGCATGCAGACCGCGATTTCCGCGAAACTGCTTTCCGTTAATATTCGAAGCGAAATCGGGATGAAATCGGATGGCAGGCCAAACAAGTTCAACGAAATTTCAAAAGGGAAATCCGGGAGGCCCGGGGCGTCCGAAGACGAAAAACACGGACTACGCCCAGCTCATTAAGGATTGCTTGACGCCAACGGCCGCTTTCCAAATCATCGATAAGGCGATTGAGAACGCGAAGCAGGGGGACGCAAGGGCGCGGGCTTGGCTGTTCAGTCACGTGGTCGCACCGATTCCGAAGACGGTCTTGGTCAATGAGGCAGCTTTGGATTCTAGAGAAGCCATCGATTCGGTTGTGGCAGAGCTTCCACCGGACCAGATTGCCGCCCTAGACGCGTTGCTTTCGCGTCGTGAGGCAGCAAGTGAGTAATCAGCTTGCCGCTTTCCTGAACGATCCAGAGGCCCGTCTAGCCATCAAGGCGGCTTCGCTACGCCAGTCGTTCGGGCGGTTCGTCAAAGAAGCCTGGAAACACGCAACGGGTTTTGATTATGTCCACGGCAGGCATATCGACGTTTTGGTGAAACACCTTGAAGCGGTTGCCGCTGGCAAGGTCAGTCGGTTGCTGGTCAACATCCCCCCGAGCTGCAGCAAGTCGACAATCCTTTCGGTGTTGTGGCCAGCATGGCTGTGGACCATCCAGCCCGATGCCGAAATTGTGTGCTTCTCCTATTCGCAAGCGTTGGCAATGCGCGATTCGGTGGCATGTCGCGAGTTGATTCGATCGGCTTGGTATCAATCGCTGTTCCCAAACATCCAAGCTACCCAGGATGATGACAGCAAGCAGTTTTTCCGGTTGGTAACGGGTGGTAGGAGCGGAATACCTACGCCAGGGGCAACGGCGACCGGGACCCACCCAAGGTACACCATCATCGATGATTCGTTGTCGGTTGACGAGTCCAAGAGCTTCGCAGCTCGCGAGGCGTTGAAGATTTGGTACACGGAGACCCTTTCTACGCGAGGAATGGCACGAGACGTTGCTCACGTGGTGGCTGGCCAGAGGCTGCACCCAGATGACCTTCCGGGCGTCATCATCAAACACCATGAGGAGCTATGCCGACTCTACGGAGACGATGCCAGCCCCTGGTATATCGTTTCCCTGCCCATGCGGTTCGTTCCGTCCAAGGTGATGGCAGATCGTGGGTTCGGCGGAGATTGGCGAACTGAGGCGGGACAGTTGCTCTATCCAGAGTTGCTTCCAGAATCCAAGGTACTGGCAACTGAGCGAGCGTTAGGGCCATTTGCAACATCTGCCCAGTTGCAGCAAGACCCCAGGCGTTCCGATTCTGGGATGTTCAAGTGTTCCAAGCTACAAAAGGTAACTCATTCCCAGTTGCCGAAGTCGTTCAAAGGAATGGTTCGTGGTTGGGACTTGGCAGCAAGCCAGGATACAGGGTGTTACACGGTAGGCGCTTTGCTTGCTCACTACCATGACGAGCGAACCGAGAGCGATCGATTCTACGTTCTGGACGTAGCCCGAAAGCAAACCGACGATCCAATCAGTTACATGCGGGACATCTCGGTTACCGATGTGATGACGTGGAGCGGTGCAAAAGTCGTTCACGAGTCGCAACCAGCGGTGGGCAAGCTGTTGGACAAACAGATAGCCCAAAGGCTGCGGGGATTGTCGGTTCGGTCGGTTCGTCCTGTTGGTTCGAAGGAAGATCGGTGGGAACCGCTAGCAATCGCTTTGCTTCATGGCGAACTGTTCATCTTGGAAGGGCCTTGGAACGCGGAGTTTGTCGACGAGATGGAGTCAGCCCCAGGGAAGTTCGTCGATCAGTTGGACGCGGCGGCGCTTGCTTATCAATCCTTGGTTGAGACAACCGCCCGAGGTGGTTTCCGTGTCGCAACGGCGGCGGAGCGTTCGACGAAACCGAGGGAGTCAGAACGATGCTTAACCGATGGATGCGATCGTCCAGCGTTTGATTCAGAAACGGGATTCTGTTGTGATAAATGCCATTCGGGTGAGCGATGCAGCCCAGAGTGCTGCAATAGGTATTCAGACTGGTTCAATTCTAGGATGCCAACAGAGCATGTGCCAAAGGATTATCGACGTAACATCTTACAGGAACGGTTGGGACGATGACGATGACGACAGCGACAGCGACAGCAGAGACCGAGCAAGATTTGGTGATAGCCGGCCTGATTCAACAGGTGCGAGGAGAGGCAGAACTGCGAACGCGCCAGGGTGAAGCGCAGCAAATGCGACAGGCATTAGCCGACGAGCTAAAAGCGGTCACGGCCAGAATCAATCAAGAGATCCAGGAATGCAATGCGATCGATCAGGATAGCGCCAGGCAGCTTTTCGCGATCGGCAGGGCCAAAGCCGAGTTGCTTCGATCAACACCGGAAGGAAAGCAGATCCGTGCGATGGAAGCCGAATTGCAAGAGCTAACACTGGTCAACGGAGTTCCCCAACTCCAATTGCTTCGCCATCAAGTGGAGCTCGCCATGGACCAGGGCAAGAAGGAAGAAGCCGGCATGATTCGGGGCAGGCTTGCCAATCTGGAAGGAAAGATCCAACAGCGCCAAAGTGAGATCGATCGACTTTGGGAATCGTTCGGTTTTGGTCCGGATTGCGCGATACACTGAATCGGGACTTGGTTCCGTGTGGACTTAAACACGATACCAATTCCCTTTCCTGTTCATCATGTACCAATTCCCTTCGGTGTCGATCATGTATTTGGCATTCGGGGCAGCTTGTTCAACAATCTTTGGCGTATCGTTGTCAGTCTTGGGAGCAGGTTTATTTGGCCAAGCTTCCAGGTGGTGAAGCATGGTGACCTTACGGATGGTTGCGGCGGTCGGTTGGTCGACGTTCAACAGGTCCATTATCATGTTTTCGAAGCCATCAATTGCTGGCTTCATTTCTTCCATTTGGCCGGCGGTCAACTTCGGGCCAATCGTCCGGAGTATTTCGGCCTTGGAAAGCATGCAGGGCCGCACGGCTAAGTCGTCGATGGCTTGCCACCAATAGACCCTCTCGTTCAGCAGCTCCACTTCGTCCAGTGAAACGTTATGCTTTTTGGCGATCATCGGCAGGGTCAAGTTCCCCCGGAAATCGCTGACAATTGATCGTTCTTGCGCGTGGGTTAGCGCCGTTCGACACTTCGCGGCCGGTTCGTTGGAAAAGAGATCCTTGCTTTCGTTCTTCGTTGGTGATGGCTTGGGTTTAGGCTTGGTTGGTGCGGGCTCAGTTTCGAGCAATCGCTTTTCGCCATCAAAGATGTTTTCGTATTCAGGATCCCGAATCGTGGGCTTGGGTTTGTACTTGGAAGAGTTGTATCCGTGCAGGATGTTTCTAACTTGGGAGGTCGATATTCCGGTGCGGATGGAAATTTGTTCCGATGTTAGATTACCCTTCCGTAAGAGCTCCCTAACCCTCTCAACCACCTTCGGATGAAGGGCCCTGCCCATTGTGCCATTCGGCATATCAAAATCTCTCTTTGAATCGCGTGACAAGTTCGTATCCAATGCCGGTCGTGACAGTACCAAAACGACCGTGACAAGGCATACGACGATGACAGCGACCGAAATTCAAAAGCGAATCATGGCTATCAAGCAACAGACGGCCATAGCATCAAAAGCGATTGAAGATACGTTGGGCGCGGCGAATGCTGGAGTGGACGTTAGCGGCGTTTGGTCAGCGGCCAAAAAGATCATTGATCGAGGGGCGCAAGAGCTTTCTGAGATCCAGCAAAAAGAGCTTAGTCGCGAAATTGCCGAGAACGTTCGCAACGTGAAGGTGACTTTCCGACGATGAGACAACGACTAGACCCATTCGAATACCCCGCGAATTGCGTTCACCATATCGCTGCTATCAACATAGAGCTTGCGAACATCGCGACTCTTGAGAGGCTCAAAGCGGGACCATACGCAGACAGCGCGGACGATATCGACGAGCTTTTGGCAATTAAGGATCGGCGCATCATCGAACTTTGTGAGTGGGTGGAAGTCCAGTTGCGTGAGACCATCCGAACCAGCAAGAAAAGGATTCTCAAGCAGTTCGAGCCCCATGCTCTTTATGCTCGCGAGGACATTGCCAGGCACAAAGGGCAGATTCGAACCGGGTATGAATCTTTATGCGTTTTGTTCTCGCGATCAACAGAACTTTATGAGCTTTGCCTACAGGATGGCGTTCTTATGGAAAGTGTGTTGCCGGCCTTAGAGCGAAATCAGGCTTTGATTGACGAGACCAACGAGCAGTTGGCCAGTCAGATTGATAGGTTTGAACAAACGAGATGCGACTAAACCCAGCGTGTTATCCGCCGGAAGAGCGTGATGACATTAAAGCCTTGAATCAGGAGTTTGCCGCAATGACGGAACTCTTCGAACTCATTCAAGAGCTGGGAGAAAAGGACGCAAGCTTTTTGGCCATCCAATCCGCATACTTTGCGAGACAGGCCAATTTCAACAGGCTACTTGCAAAAGTAGAAGCGTGTCGAGCGATAGAAGAAGACGTTGCAAAGAAAGAAGGAAAATGAGATGTCACTTGATACCGAAGTAATGTTTGAAATTGGCGTTGCCGAGCATCCAGCAACAAAGGCGCGTCTTGATTCGCTTACCAAGTCCGTTCTGGACGCACAATCGCAGATGACCCAGGGGGTTATGGGTGTTGGGGACGCGGCGAAAATGTCAACGGATGCCGTTGGATCGGTCATCGACCAAGTTCGGCAGTATTCCCAGACTAGCGTTCATTCGGTGGGAGAAATTCACAGCGCAATCCAGAGGCTGCAGAAGATAACCGATCACAAGGCGCAACAGATCGTCGAAGTGGTCGTCCGTGGCGCTGAGGCTGGCAATGGGTTCGAAGTCGTTGAAGACGCGGCGGCCAATTTAAAAAACGTCTTCAAAGAGCTTGGCGATGTGAGTCAGGCGGAAGCCAACAGAATAGAACGGGCCTTTGAAGGTGCGATTGGTAAGCTTCCGAGCAGCGTTGCGGCCAACACAGCTTTGATAAAACAAGAGTATCAAAAGCGGGTTGCACATCAGGCGGCGGCCTATTCAAAGATGGCGGCAGATTTGGATAGTGCGGTTGACAAGCAAGGGCAATCGACCGAGCAACTTAATGCCAATATGGTCAAGGCAACGAAGTCCGTACTGGGCGCAGCAAAAGGTTTCATGCAACTGGGTTTGGTATCGGAAGAGAACAGCGAACAGATGCTAAGGGGCCTTGTGATGATCGAAGGAGCAATCGGCATCTTGGATGGTGGCGTGGACTTGCTCGAGGCATTCAGCAAGGGATGGAAGGCGGTCCGACAATCGACCGAGGCGGCGGCAAACGTGTCCAAGATTCAGCAAGCGATGATGGGTCCACAGTTCGCGCAACTGCGAGCGTACCAGGCTCAGCTTGTCTTGGAGGCCCAAACAGCCAACGCGGCGGCGATCGCAAACAATCGATTGTCAATGTCTCGCGGTGTCAAAGGCGGGGTTGCTAGCAGCGTCATCGAGTTGGCGGCAGGCAACGTAGGGAAGCAGGCAGCGGTTACGGCCGGTGGGGCAGTTGCTCCAAGAGCGGGAGCGGCTGCGATCGGTGCAGGCGGTGCGGCGGTGGCTGGCAGTGGGTTCATGTCCACATCTGTAGCAGGCGTGGCAACTGGAGCATTGGGCGCGATCGCATCAGCCGGGGCCGCACTCGCAGCGGTGGGACTTGTCGCAACTGAGTTAACCGAGATCTTCCGAGGTACTTCAACTGAAGCCAATTCGGTAACTGGTTCAATCGCATCATGGGAGGCGTCGACGGCTGCGAGCGTACTTGGAATGACCGGCTTGTTTAACTCGCTTGAATCGCCGGCCACGAAGTTGGCGCAGTCATACACGCAAAGCATTGATGGCTTCATTGAGTCCATCCCGATACTCGGCAAGTTCAAAGACCAGATCAACTTCGCAGGCGGGGCAATCGGAGACTTTGCCGCATTGGCAGCGTCAAACGCATCGCTGGCACGAGCCGAGAAGAAGGCCGCGAACGATAGAATGGCCATGGAAAAGAAAGAGGCAATCGGCGGTGTGACCTCGCAGGCGGGCAATGCGATCGGCCAAAGCAATTTCAACACGAACGCGCAGACATTGCGTAACAACGCGGAGGCATCGGGTTCGGTTCAAGCGAAGCTGAGCGCCGAACTACTGATCCAGGCTAGGGCAGCTCAAGACCTTGCCAAGTACCAAAAGGAAGCGGCGGCAGCAGCAGAGGAGCAAGGAACCCAGTCCAGGCAATACCAAGACGCTTATTCCCAGGTTAAGACTTACTCGGATTCGATTCTTGCATCACAGGAGCGTCAAAAGAGTCTTGTGGCCGAGCAGTCGAGAATCCAACTGGACACGGCATCCAAGATCCAAGACGGCATCCGTAAGGAGATGGAATTGCAGGATCAGAAAATGGGGAAGCTGACGGACGGCTACCAATCGGCAGCAAGCAACTTCTCAAAATTGGGTGCAATTGAGAAGCGGCAAGCCATCCAGGCTTTGGAGTTTGCCCGAGCAAATGGCGGGCAGGGGCTCAGAGATCAGCAAAAGGATTTGTTGCGATCGGTTGGAACGGATGAAGCGAACCGCTTTGCAAACCAGGGGGACATGGCCGAAGCCAGGAGATCAGGGTTCGACAGATCCTTCGGCAGTGGATTCGGACGCGAGAAGATGGCCATTGAGGGAGCCCAACGGCAGCTCCAAGCAGACTTGAGGAATTCCTACGCGGTGACCGTGGATGTCAAGACCGATCAACAGCAGATCGTCGATGCGATCGCAGGCAAGGCCAACTCTATCATTGCCGAGAACAACCAATCCATCATCCGCCAAGTGACGGAGAAGATGGGGTTGCAGATCCAAGCCATCCGAGATGAGAAGAATCGCGACAACGGTGTCCGGAAAGCTTTGGGTAAATAGCACGATGAGCGACATCGAAACAAATCCAACCGATTGCCTAAACATGGCATCGGTCGAGCGGGTGACCAAAAAGACCGTTGCCAAAAGGGTTCGTGAATTCGAGGTGGTTGTCTCGGATCGTGTTTCGCTGGTAGAAGCCGCTAACGTGTTCGTCGGTCACATTGTGACAAAGCAGGTCATGCCGGTTCTAGCTTCGGGTCCGATAGCTACGGAGATCCCAATGAGCGATCAAGAGACCAAGACCTACAACTCGGCATTGCAATTCCTTCAAAGGCAATTCGAGCAAGGCTATTCAACAACGGAACCGGTTGAGAAGCTTATCGAGACCGAGCAGACCGAAGAGTTCAGCTAGCGCCAAAACGGTCGAAAATGGCCTGCATCTCGCAATCACTCTTGCGGCTTTGCCAAGTTAACGAGAATCGACGTAGACGCATCTTCTTGTTCATATCGACCTGATGGACAGTAATTTCTTGAACGTCTTAAACGCGAAGCCAAGGCCATTCATGGACTGCTCAAAAAAGCAGCATATTCGCAACCGGGAACTTTCCCAAAACATCGAAAATACAACCGGGAATCTTCCCGAAATCGCTGGTAATTCTCGATAAGTTATATACAACTAAGTGAATGAGTTCCCGCAGCGAAAACGAGTGTTTTCGCTGGGAAAACGAAACATTTTGACAGCGGTTTACAGTATTTTGGGGTGTTAGAGGTCGTGGGTTCGAATCCCGCCGGTCCGATTAGCGAAAACCCTTGGTTTGCCTTGTGATTCCAAGGGTTTTTTCGTTTTTCGACCCGTCGCCAAAGCGCCGTCAAAAGTGTCATAAATTGACCTCCGTTGGTCCGAAGAGGGCAAATCAAATTATTCTGGCTGAACGAAGTTGTGCCACTGATAGCCATCAGGCAGTCTTTCCGAAGCCGCGAACTCCAAATGCAAGATCCGACGATGGCGGTGCGTGTTGGGTGCCGATGAACCGCTGGCGTGACTGATCAACGGCCGCATCGCTAAAACATCACCGATTTCCGCGTGGATCGTGACTGCGCGATCGACGCCTATTCCATCGCTGTCGCTCGCAACATGAGAACCGGGGATCACACGAAGCGGACCGTTTTCGTCGGTCACTTCATCGAGATGAATTCGCAGTGTCAGGAGCTGGCGAAGAATTGCATCGCTGGCGATCACATGCGGTACGCCCGCTTTGACGGTTGGCCGGGTCAATGATTGCGACATCGCCTGATGTTCTTTCACAGCAATCGACGTATCTTTGTGCCACGGCAGACTCCAGGTGCGGTCTGGAGGTTTGTCGAAAAACAAAGCTCTCACTAAGCCCTTCGCCCTAGCATGAAGGTAATGATCCCCTGGGATAAACCCCAAGGGCATTCAATGCATGCCATCTGGCTTTACGCCAGTGGTAATTGACCTTCGCCCTAGCATGAAGGTAACGATCCCCTGGGGTAAACCGGTGCAACGCCTTACCTTGAAGGCCACTTCCAACCATACTGGCTCAGCAGGTCGCCATCTTGAAGAACCGTCGCGCCATCCTCCTTTCTCAATCGTATCGGTACACAGATCTCGTCCGACTCCAGTTCGCTAACCAAAATCGGGTTATGGCTTACCACAATCACTTGACTGTTCTCAGCTGCCAATTTGATCAATCGCCCAAGGGCTGGAATCAAATCAGGATGCAAACTGGTTTCTGGTTCATTCAAGACGATCAACTCGGGCGGACGGGGAGTCAAGAGTGCCGCTACCAACAGTAGAAATCTCAAAGTTCCGTCCGAAAGCTCTGCCGCATTAAGTTCACGAGCGATTCCCGGTTGATCCAGAGCGACCTGCAAGCCTGAATCCGTAACTTTTAATCGAATCCGTGAGCCAGGAAAAGCATCGTCAATCGTTCGATGAAGTCCCTCGTGGTCGCCAATCTCGCAAATCGTCTGTAGCGCTGCCGCTAAGTCGCTCCCATCACCAGCCATAATCGGCGTAAACGTGATCGCCGACGGACGACGCGAGGGCGATTCACTGTCCACACGAAAGGTATCATAGAATCGCCAAGAACGGAGCGTCTCACGAAGGACGATCAACTCAGGTGCATTAAACGGATCTGCGTATTCCGACAACATGCTCGCATGCCGCGACAGCGAAAGATCAATGTCGGACCATTTTCCTCCAGCCGAACGTGCGCGAAGCGTCGTTGTTCGTCGGTCGGCACACAACGACCTGGCATCCATACTGGCACCATGCCATAAACACTCTCTCTTCATTTCGGCGTCAAAGTCGAATGCCGAATCAGAGGGAATTGGCAATCCAAGATCCAAACAATAGCTGAATGAATTGGATGAAAAGCCTAAGCGAAGGCTGACGGGATCTTTGCCATTCGACTTTGAGCCTGCCCAACGCACCGAATTGAAACCACCTTCCCGCGCGAGTGATTCCGCAAGTCGTCCAGCAGCTGCATCGGAAATCAATTTCAAAGCTCGGTACACATTGGATTTGCCGGAACCATTAGCGCCCGTAACGACCGTGAGTTGCCCAAGTCGTAAGATGATCGACCGTATGGAACGATACCCCGCAATAGCAATTTGGTCGATCAAGATTTGGTATTAAGGGCGAGGGACAGTTTGAAATCTACTTGTTGTACGATCGGTTCTACTATCGCTTATCGAACTTGGTTTTGATTTGCTCCATCGATTCCGTCCATTGGAGTGCCACTCGTTCAAAATCGACTTCTGCCCATCGAATGGCTTTGTCGCCTTGAAGGCGTGAAGGCTGCTTAGCACCTGGCCAAACCGGGAATTGTGCGCTGTTACCCATCGTTAGTCGCGATTCCACTTTTTCACTTGTCAAGTAATCTGCAAGCGATGCGGCCGCCGTTGGGTGTGGCGCTCCTTTCAAAACGCATATCGTATTGGGAATAAACAGAGTCCCAAATGCCCCTGTCGCTTGATCTGGAAAAACAATCTCAACCGGTTTCCCACTTTCTTTCTCAACAGCGGCATCGTCCGTATCGGTCAGTCCCCAATCCAGCTCACCGCTGCTGACCGCCAATGCAACTTGTTTGTTGCCAGCCAAAACAACGGCATGCTCGACAACGCCTCCCGACCAACGAGACCAATCCAACGAACCGCGTTCGTTGGCAAATTCTCGCATCGATTCGGATTCACATCGAATGTCGTCCGCATACGATCGCAGAACGGCCATGTGAGTTGCCGTCGTGCCGTAGATTGGATAAGCCAACCCGCATCGGTGATGCCATTTCTTGTCCGCCAGTTCCAACACGCTGGTTGGCCAAGTGGACGAATCCGGAAGTTTATCTTTGTTGATAAGCAAGACGCGAGCCCTCGCCGCGTATCCAATCCACGTTCCATCTTGGGCTCGAAAACTCTTTGGCCACGCGTCTGGTACATTCCAACGCCGACTGGCCAGTAAGCCTTGTTTTTGTAGTCGAATGGTATGAATGATTTCGTTATTCCAGAAAACATCGCAACGCGGACGCGTCTTTTCTTGCTCGATTCTGGTTACGAGCCCGAGTGTCTTGGAGGACTCAACATCAAATTGACGCGCAATCTCGGTTCCCGGAGTATTGCGATCATACGCGTCCAAAATGGGAGTTGCGTATTCTCGATCCGCAGCCGAATAAAGGACCACGCTCCCCTCACGCTGAGGAACACAGCCAACGCAGACCGCGAAAATGAGCGGCAAAAGTAAAAAACCAATCTTCCAGGACGCGGCAGAATCGATAAAGCCGAAACGATTGAACTTGATTCGGAGCGTCACGTTGGCAATTTCCCTGAAAAGGATTGGTAAAGGAATCGCCACCGACCTAGTTTGAATTGTGCGATGCGACGAGATTCTTGCATGGTTCGCATTCTGCATCCCCTATCCCCGTTGGCGAGGTTAGCTCTCGTAGAGCTAGCCTCGCCATTTTCGTTCCTTTGCATCGATTTGGCAATTGCGGAACGAAACAGGGCGTCCGTGCCCAGCACAGCCATGAATTTTATCTCATTCCACGAGCGGATGGATAAAACACATCTGCACCTTGCATCCAAGTTGCAAGACATTCCGTTCCGTTGCTTCGAGGCTCGTCTACGCAACCGCTAAACGCACCTGTCCGGACTTCGCCATCACGCCTTCAATGAACTCTTCGAATATTCGAATGTCCAAAGCGCTTGCAGCAGGTGACTCGGGATGGAATTGGCAACCGAAGACGAACCAATCGTCTTCGTGGCATTCGACTCCCTCGATCACACCGTCTTGGCAACGCGCAGTCACGCGAAAGCAATCAGCCAATCGGTCAATCGCCATGTGATGTCGGCTGGTAACGCGGATTTCACCTTCGCCGTAGACTCGACCCAATATCGAATCCGATTCGACGACCAGCGAATGCCTGTGATTCGGGTCGTGGGGATCTTTGTGAGGAATCGCGGATGGCATATCGATCGGCAAATGGTAGAAAAGGTTGCCACCTTGGATAACGTTGATCAATTGGAGTCCAACTCCAATGGCCATCAGGCTCATTCGACGATTTGCAATCTCTTGAGCTAATCGACGATCAAACTCTTCGCGTCGGGCTTCCATTGGTCGCACCGAACTGTGGAGCATGTATCCGTCGTTACGGGGATCTAAATCTGCTCCTCCGACCAAAACAAAACCGTCGAGACGGTCAAGCATTTGATCTAAACAAGCTTGATCAGCCATAGGCGGTACCAGAACTGGTATCCCACCTGCATTCGCGATCGAATCAAAATATCCTGCTGCCAAGTAACAATAGGCTGGAGTGCCTTGATTGGAAGCGCGGTAATCGCAATTTAAACCAATGAGCGGCCGTTGAGTCATTCGATAGGATCCTCCTAAAGGAAAAGTGACGTGTCGCAAAAGATTGATGAATTGGAAGTATCTACTTGTTTTTCTCGGGACAATCAACAAGCAAATTTGGGTGACAAACAAGACTGCGTTTGCGATTAAGAACTCGCATACAAATTAGTTGCGCTGGTGAGGAATCCATCCTAGGATAGACAGCAACCAAAATGTGACGACTGGCAGCGACCCAAAGGACAAAAGCCGTCGATACTACGAATCCTTCGTTTGCGTTCGGCAGAGAAGAGTTAACCTCGTGTTGTTTGATTCCAACCACTCAATCTCGCAGGCTAGCAACTGATACTAGTCTGCCCTCGATAGATGCAAACCTTAGCCGCAACCCGATCTTAATGCAAACCAAATACTACATTTAGTATATTAGAGAAATGCTAGCACGCAGTTCTGTGCAAGCATTGGTTGTTTGATGCCCTAAGAAATGATTCGTTCAGCAAAATTTTGCCAACATTCGCCGCAGCCCGACGAATTGCATTCGTCATTTTCTTCTGCACACACTTTATCGAGGGATACCAGATGAGCGGTCAAGGCTCAACCGGAAACGTTCTTTGCGCACTCGCCAGCTTTTTTTATCCCGGTCTAGGCCAACTTTTTCAGGGTCGGATTTTAGCGGGTGCCATCTTTTTCTTCATGGCAACCGCACTTTGGTTTGTGTTATTGGGATGGGTAATGCACATTTGGGCTACTGTCGACGCAGCGCTATTTCGTGCTTGACCATTGTCCCTCCCGCATGTTGCAAGTGACTACTTCGCAAGTCCCATCGCGATCTCCAGGCAGAATTGCGAGCATGCTCACGTCAGGGTTCTGCTCACAAAAGGCGACGGCTTTCTCGATGCCCATGACGTAAAGACCGGTGGCTAATGCGTCTGCCCATCCGGCCGATGGATGCAACACGGTTACGCTGAGCATTCCCGCGACAGGCCAGCCTGTTCGCGGATCGATGATGTGGCCGTATCTCTTTCCCCGAAAATAAAAGAACTGATTGGCAGGCCCGCTGGTTCCCAAGGCTTGATCGTGTAACGTTAGAAAGCCAAGCATTCGCTCCGATTGCTCTGGATGTCGAACTGCAATTCGCCAGCCTAGGTCACGGTCGTTTGTGGATTGACTTCCCGAGCACAACACACTGCTTTTTCCGCCATGAAATGCAAAGTCAAGCGCGCCAGCTCGCCGGAGCGATGAAGCTGCACAATCGAGCGCAAAGCCTTTGCCGATGCCCCCCGGGTTTACCTCGACCGGTTTGCGAAACAGGATGGAGCGGGTTTCTTCTTGCAACTCAATATGTTGAGATCCGACTTGCGACAACGCGGTTTCGATCTCGCTTTCCGTTGGCATTTTCCCTTGCCGTTGATGGAAACCCCACGCCTTCGATAATCTTGCTGCGGTCATATCGAAAGCTCCGCATGTCTTTTCGAAAATGGTGAGCCCCAACTGCAACAAAGCAAACGTCGATTCCGAAACGGAAACGGCTTGTTTTGATGCTCGCTCGTTGATTAAGCACAATTCGCTAGAGGCAACATAGACACTTAGGACTTGCTCCAGGTAAGTAATCGTATCGAGTGCTTCTAAGGCCCCTTCGCCGCCATTTTCTGGCTTGCCCGGATGCAACAAAATCTCGAATCGACAAGCCATGGCATCCCGAGCGAATTCCAACCAAACAGCGGACATGATCTATCTTTGCCCGGTCTTGAGGTTGGAAAACACGGAGTCCTCACTTGCGTTCATGAACTCGTGTTGCGGTTCGCGTTCCTCTATGTCGGTAACCAGCCATTCATTCCCGACTTGTTCAAGTGTCAGACCGATCCAACGTGGAAGCTTGCCTTCAAACCCACGAATCGAACCTTCCGCAAACACGTTCATTCGGACAAGAGCTTTTTTCGTCTGACGCTTGGTTTGAATTTCAATGCTATGAATTTTCGTGATTCGAAGAGCTGAAAACGTGATGACCTTGAGTTGCGCAGCGCTATTTGCAACGCGATCGGATGACTCTGGGTGTATCCGCTTCAAGACTTTTTCGACTCGGTTCTTTTGAACCTCGTCCGCAGTTTCCATCAGCCATTTATGCACGATTTCTCGATCGGATACGACCCAGATATTAAACAGTACCAGGAGAATGGTTGTAGCAACAAGTCCACACGCTGCTTTGAAGGCAATGGAGTTTCCGGTTTGCGTCCATCCAAAAAACGTGACAAGCGACAACGTCGCTCCAATCGCTCCAATCATCCACGGCTGTTCGACGAGAAGAGTCTGCATGGAACCAAATTCCGGAAACTGGAGTGGGGAAAATTGTTTTTGGTTTCATCTCTGAAGACGATCAAATAATGAAAGCAATTTGTTCGCTCAACTGAATCTACTGAATCTGTAGTCATTGTAGCGGGTTGGCAATTTCGGCAATGGCTAGGTTGATGTCTTGCCCGTAGCGATCGTCGATGATTTCTTGCGTGACCCTTGTCTTTCAACTGAGTGACAATTACACTGGCGGGGTGTAAAAAGGTGAGTTATTTCCATCAAAACCGAAAGCGTCCTGAGATCTTTATGGCAACTTTAATTGTGATCGGCTACGAAAGCGAAGTCAAAGCGGAAGAGGTGCGAATAGCGCTTCTTAAAATGCAGAAGGACTTTCTGATCGACGTCGCGGATGCGGTCGTAGCGGTGCGCACGTTAGATGGCAAAGTCCAATTACGTCAGATGTACAATCTGACCGTGAGCGGCGCATCCAATGGCGGCTTCTGGGGCGCGTTGGTTGGTCTGATGTTCTTGAATCCGCTCTTTGGCTTTGCGATCGGGGCTAGTGCTGGAGCGATTTCCGGGGCCCTCACCGATGTGGGCATTGACGATGGCTCAATGAAGAAAATAGCTAGCGCGCTGACACCCGGTCACGCGGCATTATGCGTGCTCGTTCGACAAATGACCTCGGATAAAGTCCTGGAGGAGATCAAGCCGTTTGGCGGGACCGTCATCCAAACGAATCTTTGTCACGAAGCAGAGGACAAGCTTCGAGCGGCCTTAGAGTCGGCCCAAAAATCCGCTGCCACCTCAGCCAGCGTGTAGATCCCTTGTACGTAGCTTTGAGTTGAAGTATCGAGTTGGTTTCTTAGGAGCACACCGTGAAGAAATTCGTATTGTCCGTAGTTGTCGCGTTTCCGCTTGTCGCAGGTTTAGGTACGGCCCAAGCACAGTTTGGACCTATGGTTTGGCAACAACCGGCACCCGTGGTCTGGCAACAACCAGCCGTGGTCTGGCAGCAGCCAGCCGTGGTCTGGCAGCAACCGGCACCCGTGGTCTGGCAACAACCGTCGCAGGTATTTGTTCCTAGCCGATCCCCGATGCCGGTGACTCGCGTTTATCGCGCTCCCATCGTAAAGTACCAACCGACCCGGCAGGTGGTTACGAGGCAGCGTCCGTTCCTGGGTGGTTCCGTCTCGCGAGCTACTTATGGTTACCGACGGGTCGTTTTCTAAAGACGATTTTTGTTGATGCCCCGAATCCTAGTTGCACAGATTCAAATTTTGTTGCACTGTGCAACTAGTTACCAGGCTCTCCTGGTAACTAGATTGCAAACGAGGCTCTGCCTCGCCGAAATGTGATTTCCGTTATCGCAGGTATTCTACGAAGAGAGCTCGTCTAGTTGACTCGCGTGAACTTCAAACCAGGATCACTGGGAGGTGAACCGGAGATCATGAAGTTCCAGCTATTTGCTCCATTCGAGGTGACACCACCTGCTATCGTCCCTTGCTCAGGGTTGGTCAATTCGAGTCCATCGCTATGAGAAACTAGAATGCCCTCAAGAACCACGGGTGGCTGATCCTTAGTCGTTGCAGTCCATTTGAACTTCGAGTCTTCCGAGATAGCTAATTGGATCTTCGTATCTTTTGCTTGAGCCAACCAAGAGCCAACCAAATCGGTTTCCGGCTCCGCGACACCCGTTTCGGCGGGTGCACCTGTTGCCGCTGCACCTGTTGAAGGCTTTGCGGCAGACGCGATGGGTTCACTTGTTGCAGCCTTTGTAGTAGGGGCGGTGGGTGCCGTCGCGTTAGCGGTTGGAGGCGTTGCCGGTGCACTTGCTTGTGCACTGGCAGGGGGAACGAGAGCATCCAGCATCCGTCGAGCGACAACATCCTTGGGCTGGTTCGCTACGACAACCTTGAGCGCATCAATGGCAGCATCGTCCTCGTCCAAAACTAAGTAGTGATATGCGAGCACAAAGTGAGATGCGGGATCGCTCGGATTCGCTTTGGTAAACGCTTCCAGCTTTCGAAGTTGGTCCGTGTAGAGACTGATGTCTCCGTAGAGACCGCTCATCGTTGTCCAATCCATTCCAGGCGAGGAGGCCAGCAAAGAGTTTAAGTTAGCGGCAGCACTTTTGAAGTCGCCGATAGCAAAAAGGGTCAACGCGCGCACTTCGTGAACAATTGGATCACCAGGTATCTTCTTCAAAGCCAGATTGAGCTCCACTAACGCGTCCTGGAAGCTTGCTGCTCTGAATTTCTCCAATCCTCGATTGAATGCATCCAATCCCAATTGATTGTCTGAGTTGGCTGGTTGGGCCTGAGCCACACTATCGGTACCAATGACGGTACCAACGGCGGTGCCACTGGAGTCCGACGGAATAAAGTTGTTGACTACGACGGGCTGAGAAAAATCAAAAGGGACCGTCTGGCCAACGATCGGCTGAACTACATAAGGATTGAAAAACGAGGCGCTTGTCCCCCAGCCAGTCAACACGGAGTTTAGCCCCCAACCCACCATGATCGGAGCGACCCAATTGCTCCCCCAGTTACCGTTCCAAGCGCCGTTGTACCAGGGATGGCGGACACAGACATTGTTGTTCCAATTGTTGTTCCAATTGTTGCCCCAATTATTATTCCAATTATTATTCCAATTGTTGTTTCCGCCTCCGCCTATACCCCAACCTGGTCGATTCCAGCCCGGGTCGTTATTCCAATTGGGTCGATTAGGATATCGGTTCCCAAGATTGTTCCCAATATTGGTTCCGCCACCGATATTGTTTCCGCCGCTACCGATATTATTTCCGCCGCCAACGATATTGTTTCCGCCGCCGACGTTGATCCCGGGACGGTTGATCACCACGTTGTTGGTATTGCCACTTCCTGGCAAGTTGATGTTGTTGCCACTTCCCGGTAAGTTAATGTTTCCACCGGGGCGATTCCCGCCGATTCCCGGCCTATTGCCACCGATGCCTGGTCGATTCCCTCCAATTCCGGGGCGCTGAACGACACCGGGAAGCGTGACTGGTCGATTACCTCCTACGCCGGGAATACCGCCCCCAGGCAACGTACCGGGCAGCGTTGATGGGCGATTGCCTCCGACTCCGGGAAGGGTACCGGTTCCAGGAATATTGCCCGGGAGGGTCGTGGGCCTATTCGCACCAAGGTTTGGTCGTTCGCCACCACCACCAGGCAACGTACCGGGCAGCGTTGATGGGCGATTGCCTCCGACGCCGGGAAGGGTACCGGTTCCAGGAAGATTGCCTGGGAGGGTCGTGGGCCTATTCGCACCAAGGTTTGGTCGTTCGCCACCACCACCAGGCAACGTACCGGGCAGCGTCGTCGGGCGATTGCCTGCGATTCCGGGAAGGGTACCGGCTCCAGTCCCCGGAAGAGTGCCCGGAAGGGTCGTGGGCCTATTGCCGCCTAGGTTTGGACGTTCAATGCCACTACCGGGTAAAGTCGCGGGTCGGTTCACGTTTCCTAAGCTAGGGCGGTTGCCACCATCAGGACGGTTCGTGGCGATTCCAGAGCCAAGATTTGGTCGGTTTGTACCACCAAGCGAGGGTAATGTTGTGGGTCGCGACGCACCTGGAAGCGTGGCTGGACGTGTCATATTCGAAAGGTTACCCGCTCCGCCGAGCGATGGACGGTTAGCCCCAATCGACGAACCGCCCGCTCCTAGACCGCCGCCGTTTACGCCACCTAGATTTGGCATGGATGGTCTTGCGTTTGGCATGGATGGTCTTGCGTTTGCATTTCCAAAGGATGGGCTCGAAGCAGGCCGAGACATATTCGAAAAGTTGGGACGCTGGGTTGGCATGCTCGGTCTCGCGCCGCCACCACCGGCCATCCCCATGCTCGGTCTCGCACCACCGCCACCGGCCATCCCCATGCTCGGTCTCGCGCCACCTCCGCCGGCCATTCCCATGGAAGGTCTGGCACCACCGCCTCCACCCATGGAAGGTCTCGCACCTCCACCACCTCCACCGCCTCCACCGCCTCCACCGATTCGGCCTCGTTGGGCCATCGCCTCAGAGGGCACAAGGGCTACGATCCCGATTACAGCTGAGGTAGACAACACCAACAACATCTTAAAATTTTTCATCATTCATTGCTCCAAAGATTTTCGTTAATGTTACTTGCCAACAGCTGGTGGTTTTTTGACAACGGTGATCTCGTAGTCCGGCTCTTGCGAATTACCGACCAAGCGATTTTTTCCAGACATGACATAGCGTCCATTCTCGCCAATAGTAATAGTCACGTTGGCCGATCCAGTGAGCCCATCTGGCGTGACAGCCGTGGACTGCACGACCCATCCTGCTTCCGTATCAGTCCATGTGGCTTCGGCGAATCCGCCGTCGGAATCAAATGTCCACGAACGCGGCTTTCCCAGTCTCGGATCCCATCCGATGCGCTGAGTACTCTTCATAACAGATTGATCATTTCTATTTACAGAAATGTCTCCGAGGATGAAATTGTTATCCTCGGACCGCTTATAAGAAATTTTCACACGCGCATCCGTGCCTTCGTTAATCCAGTCCCCAATCAACCAGTCTAACGGATTGAGAAACTCACCCGGAGACACTTCCGGAGCGGTTTCGTCCGCGAAATCATGAATCGACGCAATCCTCCAGCCCTTATCGGACTTCAACATAACAGAAACAAAACGCACACTCGCATTGCTGCCATCCTTGGAGGACGTTAATCGCGTTCCCTCTTGAATTGCGACGGGTCCAACCAGGCGAATCGAATCCACTAGAACTTCCATTTGGGTGCCAGGGAACTTCGCAAAAAAGTTTTTGAGCAAGTCTTTGATAGCTTCTTGGCCTTTGTAGACGGTCCCCTGCTCGTCGATCAACTCTCCCTCAGGCAGGAACATGGCAGCCAAGTCATCGACTTTCTCGCTGTTGAAAGCATTCACTAAATTTAACATGTTCTTCTGAACCTCAGCGGTCCCTGGCACTTCTTGCGCAGTGGCAGGTGCAGCTTGTGCAGTGGCAGGTGCAGCTTGCGCAGTGGCAGGTGCAGATTGCGCAGTGGCAGGTGCAGAAAACAGCGAGTTACCGTAAGCCAAAACGGCAACTCCCAAAAACCATCTCATCCGGCAAAGCATGGAAAGGATCCTCTTTGTATTTGTACTGAAAGTGAAAAGGCAGAAGAAAAGTATTCCGACAATCGATTTTTAAATAGCCATGGTCGCTTCGGACGCCAGGGTGGGACATCATAGCACTGCGAGATCGCAATTTGGCGCGGTTGAATTATCCCATCCAATAGTTCATTCGTCTAGTCTACTCGTCTAGTCTACTCGTCAAAAGTCTTGAGACTTGTGCCATATTCTGGCACCACATACCAATCAAAAATTTAATTGGATTGCGCCAGGTGGGTAGCGGTTTCATGAATCGAGAAAAAAACGCTAAATTTTCCGATGCTTCTCGCCGAACGCGAACCCCGACTTCCGTTGAGCGTGGCAAATAGTTCTGGGGAATCCCACACGCCCAAACGTACCTCCGAGCGTGCTACCAGTGCCACCCGGATCGAAATCCTTTGATTTGATAGGTCTCCATTTTGAGGCATTCTGCCTCGTGGCGGATTCATGCCCCATGTTTCGCCCTCCTCTTCTGTTAGCGAGGATGCATTCAACGATTTCGATAATGCATCATTGCATGGCAAATCGCAGTCCGCACGTGCTATTGGGAGTCGTCGACGGTGTTTGGTATGGCACTTGCAATCTAAGGTTCCATCGGCCCAATGGCGTCACTTTGTCGCCCCGAATCCTTGTCCTTGAGGAGGCTATGCAATGTCTCGTGCTGTGAATAAATCTTACGTGTTAGACGAGGTTGATTCGGAGGGTATTTGTGAAAGCGATCCAACGCTTGAGCAGATCGAAAAAGAAACGGCGAAAATTCGCGAGGGATGGAGTGAAAAGAAACGCCAAAGTCGCCGCGTCACCAAGTATTCGCAATTCGTTGCACCAAGCATCCACATGGATGAATGGGCTGCCAGCATCGCTTCCGCCTCAGGAAGCTCATTTTAGTCGGCTTGATGCTTGGTTTTGCGATAGAGGGTTTTTCGATCCAGGCCAAGGATTCGC
>JAIPFP010000336.1 GCA_021736575.1 Pirellula sp.
AATACTTGACTTCACTCGTAGGGTCTTTCTGCCATTTGCGTCCGCTCAAGCGATACGTGACATCGACTTCATCCCCTTCTTTCAGCTCATCAACTGCGTCGCAAGCATCATTGGTGAATTCGACCGGAATGTAATTGGCGAATCGACCGTTTTGTTGTTCCAAAACAACCAACCGCTTTCGGAATCCCTTTTGCCCAAATGACTTAGTGGCTTCAATAACGTGTACGGTTCCGCGGATTTTTGAATTGGTCATGGCGATACGCTTGGGCAATGGCAGGAAGTGGGTAAGCACGAATTATATAGGAGTCGATCCCAATCTGGAAACGATCCAAGGGGTTTTTTGAACAGAAGTCCAATCTCGGCTTTGATTTCGCTGCTACAATGCACTCGTGCTAATTCAACGAGTTGCGTGCAGAAAACAAGGGAGAATTCGAGTATGTTGAAGTTTGGGGTGATGGCAATTTTTATGGCGACTGCGCTGCTGGCTCCGTCGCGACTCTACGCAATCGAACATACCAAAGACGCATTGGAAACCGTCAAGGAACGAGTCGCTGCCAAGAAGGCAATTTTGGTGGATGTCCGAGATTTAGTCGAGTGGGAACAGGGGCATATCAAAAATGCGGAGCATTTACCTTTTCGAGAACTGCAAGAAAAGTTGGACGAGGCCAAGTTACGTAAAAAAATTCCAAAGGACACCATTGTATACACGTACTGTGTCGTCGGTATGCGGTCGTTGAAGGCGGGTGCGATACTCGAGAAAGCCGGATACGATGTCCGACCCTTAAAGCCCGGGTACGAAGAACTGCTCAAAGCAGGTTTTGAGAATGAAAAGAAGTAACTTGCACTCGACCTCAGTCGATCGATTTGGCGGTCAGATATTTGCTCATATCAACGAGCATCTCGCCCAGTAATTCCATCGGCAATCCGACCACGTTGGAGGCTGAGCCTCGGTCCAAACGGATCCAATTCGGTCCATCCTGAAATCCAAACGCACCCGCTTTGCCGACCCATTGTTCGGAATCGAGGTATGCATCGAGTTGCTGGTCGCTGATCGGCTCCATCCAAAGATGCGAAACATCGACTCGAACAAGTCTGTGCGCCGACGTTTTGTCCCATAGGCAGATACCACTGTAGACAGAGTGGGATCGGCCTCGGAGTCGCGTCAGCATTTGTCGAGCATGTTCGCGATCCTCAGGTTTACCAAGAATAATTGCAACACATTCGGCAACTGTGTCGCAGGCTAGCACCAACCCCGAATCGATCTTGTCGATCACGTTGGCTGCCTTCTGGTACGCGAGCCTTGCGACCACTTCGGGCGGAGTCTCGCGGGAGCAGATTCCACATTCTGCATGGGAGTCTGGTTCGAGGACTCGGAAACGATATCCAAATCGCTCAAGGAGTTCGCGACGACGAGGTGAAGAGCTTGCGAGAATGAGTTCTCGACTGTCGGCTTGAAACGAGGGGTGAGGTTCGAGAGACATCTATCCAACGTTGCGCGGTGGCGGAGGGGGTTGCGGAGGAAAGTTTTGCGCAAGCCTTGGCTTGAGCTGCTCCCAAGATGCACGCAGCGATTCGATCAAACGGTGGATGTGACCTGAAGCAAGATACACGCGGCAGCTAACCGCCGACTGGGGATAAAAATTGGTGATAAAATCGAAACTGAACTCATATGGACCGTGACCGATCATGACCGCATTCGCATACGCTCCACTAAGAATTTCATCGCGAAGTTTGAGATCGTCGTAGACTTCTTGTGGGTTTTGACGCTTGAGCGGATTTGGATTTCCGCCTCCAACCGCATTGCCAAGTTGGTTGGGCGGATTGCCTCCGCTCGGACCGCTCGCACCGGTCCCCAGCGAATCCGCCACGGACCCATTTCCAAGGCTTGCGGCTGAATTCGGCGGTGGCGATTGGTTTGCATTTAGGTTTGGGTTTGCATTTGGGTTGGATGTCGCATCGGCACCCGGCCATACATCCACCGTGTTGATGTCGGTAAGGGGAGAGGTTGCCGGTGTTGGTGGTGAGACTGACCCGGTTCCAGATTGGAAAGGTTGTGTTGCGACTGCAGCACTCGGGGCGCCAGGTAGTTCGCCGTATCGATTTCGAAAAAGCTCGATATTGGCCGCTAGGGCATCAATGAATTGAGGCATGACTATATGCGGCAAGATGACTCTCGCAACAATGGCGTTGGGACGAGGCAAATTTCTGACGAAATCCAAGACGTATTCGGTACCGCCCGTTACAACAATAACACCCGTACTGATCTCGCCTCGCGCAATATGTTCTGGAATGCGAGCACGCATGGCAGGCATGTTCTCGTTTGGATCGGGTCTGTCTTCGGAGGGTGATGGAAACGGCATCGCGCAATTCCGCGGTTGAATAGTCAATGAAATCGTTGGGAAAACAGGCACTATCGAAGATGCCTTCAAGCTAGCGAATAGAATAGCAGATTTGGCGAAAGTTGTCCTTAGCACTGATTCTAACCCAACACACGCGACAAAAGCCCAAGGGTTTGCAGTACAATCGAAAGATCGCATATGGAAAAGTCGTCCTTTTCCAACTCGTTTCGCCGTCTGACCCGCTCCTCCTCCGCAATCGTTTCAAAAAATGTCTCGGTACATCGTTCGCTGTGGATTGATGCGCGCACTGTTTGTAATGAACGCGCGTACCGAACACCGCCGAGGTGCAATCGTAATCGGCAGGACCAATCGCGGCTTGGAACGAGGCGAAGTGCTTTGCGAAGCCACCGATCATGTGCTTGGGCAAATGAAAGACCCGGCTGTGGGCAATATTCAACGCGAAGCAACTCCCGACGATGAAAACGAACATCGGCGTCTACTCGAACAACAAAAACGCGAATTTCAGACCTGCAAACGACTTATTAGCGAAATGAATATGCCGATGTCCTTGGTGGACGTTGAGTTGATCTTTGGAGGGGAGCAAGTCGTGGTGTATTATAGTGCTGACGACCGCGTCGATTTCCGAGAACTGGTCAAGCGGCTTTCGACCGAGTATCAAACGCGAATTGAAATGCGTCAAATCGGCGCACGAGACGAGGCAAAGCTGCTCGCGGACTATGGTGATTGTGGCAAACCCGTATGCTGCAACACGCATTTGTCGGAAATGCCGCCCGTTTCCATGCGCATGGCTAAACTACAAAAAGCCACGCTCGATCCAAACAAAATCTCAGGCCGTTGTGGTCGCTTGAAATGTTGTCTTCGATATGAGAACGACACGTACGAAGAACTCGTCGCCGAATTGCCAACGGTCGGAAGTGAGATTGTTACCTCGCAAGGAAAAGGTAGAGTAATAGGGGTCGAGATTTTGGCTCAGCAACTACTCGTTATCACCGAGGACAATCGTCGGATCTTAATACCTGGCAGCGATTGCCTAACGATTTTGAAACGAGCCGCCGAGCGTTGATCCTGTTCCTACCTCTTTTGCGAACGCATAAGCTAGTCAAGACACACTACTCACTATGAACGAACGAGTTTTGGCAATTATGGACCTGCTACACAATGACCATCGCTACCATCTTGACGCATACCAATTTGTACGTGAAGCGTTGGCGTACGCACAAAAAGTGATGAAAATGCCAGCGACCAACGATGAAGGGGCCGAGGAAAAGCAAGATCACCATTTAACCGGCCAACAGTTGTGTCACGCCATAAAAGAGTATGCGCTTGAGCAGTATGGGTTCATGGCCAAGACAGTGCTGAATAGTTGGGGAATCTTCAATACGGGGGACTTCGGCGAAATTGTATATAATTTGATTCGAGTCAAGGAAATGCGGAAAAGCAAATCCGATCGCCGAGAAGATTTCGACAACCAATACGTTTTTGATGAAGCATTTCAGCCGAAATTCGAGCTTAGCACCGATGCAGGCTAGCTCCAGGAAAATTTGGTTCATCGCAACATCGGTTGCTCTGTTGGCTTGGACTGGCTATCTGCTTTGGATCTGCATTCGAATCGCCACGTAGCGGAGCAGCGCGACCCGCTCGCCCAAGGCGAGCAGCGGACGGAAAACTACCAGTGTTAACCCGTGCACGTAACGGCTCGTTGCTTTAATGAAGTCGTTAATGGGTAAGGGCAGTACGACGGACTTCCAAGTCCGTCAATGGAGAATTCGACGGACTTGGAAGTCCGTCATACCATTAAATCAACAAGTCGGTAAGCGAGGCGCCCACTGCAATCCTCGCTCACGCGTCGGGTGATCAAATTTCTGCCGCTTCGCTAGAAGCACGCTTGTTCGAATGGAAAGGGAGGGCGAGTGGCCATGGGCCTACTTTTTTGCCGGGAAATCCCGGAACTTCCATTCGGGTGAATTCGGTGGATCCGGAAGATTAGGTGTCTTTCCTAGCCCGAAATCTTCTGGTTTCAAATTCGCATTTTTCCAGTAGTTCGGTGTCTGGATGAAACCGTAGAAGCTCGGATAGTAGGAATCGACATACGACACGTCCGCCTTGGTCGGCACAGCTTGATCCGTAAGTTGATAAGCAGCATTGACGATCAGCCGTCGCAAGTTCTCATCCACTAGATCCACCGAAGCGCCAGCAGTGGTGCAAAGGGCTTTGCCAGTGCCGCTGCCGTTTGGCCTCGGATAGGTCCGCACCCACGCCAAAGGTTGCATGGGGGAGTTCTTTTCGCCAGCGATGGCTGGCGACGCCGGATCTAGGGACTCTGTCACAGCACCTCGCAACAAGATCGTATCGGAATCGCTGAGATGGATGACACCGTAGATATCCGAGGGAGTAAAAATATCCCCGACGCCGCGAAGAATCGGATGGCTTGAATTGGCCGCCTCGACCACGCTTCGTCCACCTTGCCCCTTGTGCCTGCCGTGATGGCTAACCCATGTCTCACCTAGGACTTTTAGTCCGAAGTCGCCAAACGCAAGTCCTCCAAAATTCCCTTTTCCTTGGAAAGCATGAGTGGCTGTACGAATCCCAATGACGGGTTTTCCAGCATTCAAGAACTGAGTAATGTGCTTTGCTTCTTCGTCCACCGGATTTCGGAACCGGGTTCCGATGATCATCAAGTCAGCTTGATCCAGTGCGGCCAATCCTCGCAATCCTTGAGAGTGATTTGGGTCAATGTAGTCCGCACCGTCGGGTCCCATGGAGAAGACCACGGTGCACTTAAAACCATGCTTTTGAGAAAGGATCTTAGCGAGCATGGGCATGCTTTCTTCGGTCCGATACTCTTCATCTCCCGCAACCAGAACGACACTCTTTTTTTGAGTGCTATTTGCAGGTTCGAAAACCAATTGACCCATGCATGCATTCGAAAGAAATGCCATGTGACTGACGAGGCAGCCCAATATCAACTTAGAGAAAGACCGAAAAAACAAGCTGTTGTTCATCGTGGGACTCGCTGGTAGTAAAAGCGTCAACAAAGAAACGATTCTTGTATTGTAAACAACACTCGACCGATTGAGTTGCGTCAACGAACGAAAAGTGTCCCCTTTCGCTCCCGCGAAAGTTGCTTGGAGGTCGCACCTTTTGCGGAGTAAAAAGTCGACACTCGGACATTGATTAACCGAACGATTGTTGGCGAAATCTGCGTCTAATAGACACAGCCGACAAAAGTCAAAGATAGGGGTAGGAAAGCCGCATTGAGTTGCGGCTCCCCTCCCTCCGAACCGGACTGGCGGATCTCCCGCATCCGGCTCTCCAGTCGATAGTTAAGCTTTTGGCTTCCTTTTCAAGGATTGA
>JAIPFP010000337.1 GCA_021736575.1 Pirellula sp.
TGCATCTTGGCCGCCAACTGGTAGCTTGCGATGCGCGCCTCAAGCCGCGAATCATCCGAGCGAGTCTTGGCATGCTCGCGGTTGAGTTGTTGTAGCATCGCAAAACTGTCTTCATCGGCGCTTCGCTTTGCAAACGGGTACTTTTCATTCGCGAACAAATCGGCGATCGATTGGTTGGACTGAGGTGTCGATTTCGTTGGAATCACCGTACCTTGATGGACTGCTGGGAGAAATCCAGAACTGAAGCAGGCCCGCTGGTTATAGGGCAAGCCTTTCGCATCCGGTAACACCACGAACGTTGGCAAGTTATCGGATAGACTTCCCAGCGCATAAGAAATCCAAGCCCCCATACAAGGAAAACCTGGCAGGAGAAATCCGCTATTCATCATATAGGTCCCAGGACCATGCACATTGGTCTTCGTCGTCATGGCCATCAGAAAGGCCATTTCGTCGACGAGTTTTGCTTGCTCTGGAAAGACGCTGCTAACCCATCGACCGCACTGGCCATGCTGCGCGAACTGGAATGGACTCTTCATGATTGCGCCTGCCGGAGCGGTAAAACCCTCGGGCTTTTCCTTTGGCCCAAGCATCTGACCATGAAGCCGTTCAAGTTCCGGCTTGTAGTCAAACGTATCCATCGGACTGGCACCACCCGTCATGAACAGTTGGATAACCCGCTTTACTTTCGCTGGATGGTGGCTGGTTTCGGATGCGGCTGATTCTCTGGCCAACAGATGTGACAATGCCAGCCCAGCAAACCCACCCCCCACACACGAAAGTGCTTGACGGCGGTTAGGCGGTTGCTGTTCAAAACCGCCGTTGATCGCTGCCTCGATGTCTTGCATGCTCTACTCCACAAAGAGAAATTCGTTGCTGTTCAAAAGCACACGACAAAGTTCCGCCAATCCATGTCGGCTGGCAAATTCGGTAAGCCCGGCACGTTCACCCTCGGAAGGTTTCCGCAGCCAAACACGCATGACACAATCCGCTACCTGTTGTTCGAGCCCGCTCGCACTCGTTTCGACGTCTTGGGCCATCGCCTGACTATTGTGCAAGACAAAGTCGTTGTTGTAGAGTGAAAGAGCTTGCAAGGATGACGCTGAGAACCCCCGCACTGGCGATAACAAGCCCAAGTCCGGGAAATCCATTGCCTCCATGAAGGGATCGGCGATTCCTCTCCATACGTAGCGATAGATGCTGCGCCTAGCTGCACCTGGGCTCGCCCAATCGAACACCGTATAATCCAACGCTGGGGTCGACTGCGGCCCTTTGCTCTGTTTGAAATGCTGTACGCCAGGACCACCCATTTTCAGATCGAGCGTTCCGCTTGCGGCAAGCGTAAAATCGCGAACCGCATCCGCATCCAATCGCTGTCGATTTTGTCTCCACAGCAACCGATTGTCGCTATCGAGGCGAATGCCGTCCGGCTCGCTTGCAGACGACTGGCGATACGTTTCGCTGGTAACAATCAATCGATGCAAGGCTTTGAGCGATCCTTGTGCATCATCGCGAAACCAAATCGCCAACCAATCGATCAACTCGGGATGCGACGGTACGCCACCCATACGACCGAAATCGCTGGGCGTATCGCATAGCCCTCGCCCAAAATGATGCTGCCAAACACGATTGACGGCGCTCCGCCACGTCAACACATTGTCATGATGCGCAAGCCATTTGGCTAACGCAGCTCGTCGTTCCGCTTCGTTGTTGAGGTTTTGCAACGTGAACCGGTGGGGCAAGTCAGCGAGTACCGATAACGAACCCGGTTCCGCGATCGCTTGCGGTTTGTCGAAATCCCCTCGATGCAATACGTTGACCGTTTTGGGAGCTGGCAATGACTTGAGCTGCACTTGCCCTTCACCCGCAGGAATCGCAACCGATGGAGCAGCCGCATAGACGAACACTTTGGCTGGCAGCAGACGCATCGAGTCAGCCGCGAGCCCTCGCAAAACATGTGCGGCGATCGTCAACCGATCTTCTAAGCCGACTTCTAAGCCGACGTCGTCCGTTGCTTTTTGAAGTGCAAGCTGGACTTCGGCTGGAATCGCCTTGATTTGAGAAGGGTCGCCGGCCGTCACTGACAAACTCAATGCACCGATGAGATGCGAACCACCGTGTAACTGCCTCAACGAGATTGCTAACTTGGTATCAGGCCGCATGGCAACAGGTTCGGCCAATTCGAAAACAGCATAATGCGACTGTCCAACTGCGGGGTGAATTCCCCACGCCGTTTTGGGGTCGCCATCGATCGCGCGTTCGATACCCCAAGCGGATTGATTGAAGTCGGCGGTCGCACTCTTGAACTTGAGAGTTTTTCCTTGTTGTGTTTCCGCTTCGAAGATTTGCAGCTCTATCTCGGAGAGATGCAGATTGCCGTTGTCGCAACGGCCTGGTCCACGCATGGGCAACGATTCATGCGAACGCACATCGAGCCTCAATGCCGTTATGCGATCGAAATGCGTGGTTGCAGTGATCGCGTACGTGTCCTTGTCTGGTTTGTTGCCGCTGGCCAATACGACTCCATCCGAACCTCGCGTTAGCGTAGCTCCTTCGGTTGATACGTAGGTCTGCAATTCGAGAGGTTGCCATTGAGCACTTTGTCGTTGGGCAATAAGCCACTGGTTGATGGCATCTGCGTGTTCCGCTTTTAGAAGTTCGGATGGATCGCGCCGGTCGGCGGCATCGATGATCGACTGCAATCGTCTGCGCTCGCGCGTTGTCTCTGGCTTCAGATCGTAGGCAACATCCCCTTTGATGATGCCTGCAAAGACTGCTTGCAATGCGTAGTAGTCCTCTTGTGAAATCGGGTCAAACTTATGAGCATGGCACCGGGCGCAATTGGCTGTGGTACTCGAAAAGGCCGCCATGGTTTGCGTGACGAGATCATCCCGATCCAGATAATCGAATGTAACCGTTGCGGTGGAGTACGTGCTCAAGTCGAACGTGCCAGCGCCGAGAAATCCGAGCGCGGGAATCAGTTGGGGCTCATCGGGAAATAAATAGTCGGCCGCTAATTGTTCGCAGATGAAGCGTGACCAGGACGTGTCCTCATTCAAAGCTTGAATGACATAGTCGCGATAACGCCAAGCATGATCGCGTCCGATATCGTGCTCGTAGCCATGCGAGTCCGCAAAGTGAATCGTATCAAACCAATGGCGGGCCCATCGTTCGCCATAACGTTGGGACATAAGCAACCGATCAACTAGTTTCTCGTAGGCATTTGCATCGGGATCGGTAACAAACGCCTCCACGTCCTGAGGAGTAGGGGCCAAGCCGGTCAGATCGTAACTGACACGGCGGATCAATGTGCGTCGATCAGCGGGGGGCGAACGTTTCAGTCCGGCTTTTTCCAATCGAGAGAGGATAAACGAATCGATTGGGTTCGAAGTTTTGGCATTCGGCACTGGAGGGCAAACGAGCGGACGCAATGACCACCAATCGTGGCTGGATGCCTCGATCGATTTTGGTTGCGCCACACGATCGTCAAAGGCCCCGTTCTCGATCCAACGATTCAAGACGGATATCTCTTGATCTGTTATTTTCTCCTTTGGCATTCGGAGCTCGTCGGAGACGTGAAGCACGGCTTGCAACAGGATACTTTTTTCCGGATTGCCAGGTACAATCGCGGGACCTCGCGATCCACCTAGTTCCCAGCCGCTCTTCCAGTCAAGAGATAACCCCCCTTCCATTTCGCCAGCGGTATGCGAGTGACATGCAAAACAGTGTCGTCGGAATATTGGCAATACTTGTTCGCGAAAGTAGGTAGAGGGCTCTTCTTGAGCGAGCGCGAAGTCGCCTGCAATGGCAGCATTAGCCCACAACAGGATTAAACAACCAACCCATGTGCACCAATCCATCCGCAAAATCAGCATCCGGTCGGTAGCGTGATGGATATTCATGAAAACCATGAGTTTCGGATCTTTCGACAAATAAGTGGCGCACGCTTCCAGCTTGCGAGGCAAAAACGCAAGCTGGAAGCATACGTCACACTGAAATCGACTGTTCTCGCACAGTCTGATTTATTCTAGCCAAATACTCCCTCCGTGCATCCTATATCTGCAAACCAAACGCTTGTAAGGCGATCGGCAGACCAAAAACTACCGCGTAGCACAGGCTGCCAGCCTGTAATGGTCTGAAAAGCACAGGCTACTAGCAGCCTGTGCTACGGGACTATCTCATGCTGCCGCTCGCCAAATTGGAAAGTGAGTGCCATTTGGTAGGAACCTAGATTATCCTATAGAGCTCGTTGCGTTTCGCTCGATCCATTTTAGATTGTCGTTGCGGAGCTTGGATACCCACAATGTTTGCCAATTTCATTACAATGTGCGGCAAGATGCCTATCTACTTTACGGACAATCGACAGGAACGAGATGCCCAATATCAATTGCACGGATGCAGATGCAATCGCGGAGTTGCTTTCAACATACAGCGTGTTCAGCGGACAGTTTGATGAGCTGACAACTTTCGAAGGAAACGTGCGCCCTGCGTACCGTCGATTGATAGGTGTTGAGCCGAGGTTGAGCGGCCCCGAAGTTTACATGCGGTGGAGGGGGGCCAAGCAGTCGTTGAAGGACAATCCGCCGGCATCCTCTGGACCATCGCTAAAGCCTGGCGTTCCGCAGTCGTGGGAACTTGACCCGATTCCTTTGGTGATCGACGCCGCGGAATGGGCGGTTTTATCGGCGGGAATGCAACAACGCATGTTGGTTCTCGATTTGCTGTTGCGAGATGTCTACGGCCCTCAGAAGCTCTTGGCCGATGGAGTTCTACCCAGCGAATTGGTCTTCGGCTCCCGAGCCTATTTGAGAGCGGCAAAGCGATCACCCGACCAATCAAGCCAGCGAATGCTGTTTTTGTACGCTGCCCAGATGTCTCGCGCCAACAACGGCAATTGGCAAGTCATGGCGGATCGAACTCAAGGTCCAAGCGGCTGTGGGCACGCGGTAGAGAATCGAATTGCGATGTCTCGGATACTCTCAGACGACTTTCAAAAGATGCAGGTCCAACGCTTGGCGGGGTTCTTTTCCAACCTCCGGCAATCGCTCCAGGACGCATCCCCATTTCGCGACAAGAGTGCGCGCACCGCGCTCCTTTCCCCTGGCGTTCAGAGTCAGACGTATTTTGAAGATGCTTATTTAGCTCGTTATTTGGGATACACGCTGACTCAAACAACGGACTTAACGGTGCGCGGCGGGGCCGTCTATCTCAAGACGCTCGGCGGGTTGGTACGTATCGATAGCATCTTGCGACGGGTACCGGATAACATGTGCGATCCACTCGAAATCGATCCCTCGATGATTGAGGGGATCCCTGGGCTTGCACAGGCAGCCAGAGAACGTCAAGTGTTGCTCGCCAACGGTCTCGGCACAGGCTGGACCGAGAGCCCCGCTGTGACCGCCATCTTGCCTCGGTTATGCAAAACGTTGTTGGGCGAAGATCTCAAGCTGCAGAATATGCCGATGTGGTGGTGTGGTGATCCCGACTCGATGGAGTTTGTGATTGCAAACATCGATCGATTGTTGTTGCGAGATTCGTTTGTTCGTCATTCGGCAACTCAAACCAATGGCTGCTATTTAGGCAGCGATCAGCGCAGTGCCATCATCGCCGATATTCGAAAAAGTCCCTGGAGCTATGTAGCAACTTATTTCCCAGAGTATAGTCGCAGTCCAACATG
>JAIPFP010000338.1 GCA_021736575.1 Pirellula sp.
TCGAGGATCTTCATAGTGTGGCCTCCTGCCTGAAGTGATTGGGTCGTTAGATAACCGAATCATGGCAGGCTGGCCGCTTTTTGTTTACCCTAAATACTTTTGCTTGCAAAACAAACCGGCGGAACGCCGGTCACACCCGAAGGCGTTTGGGTCCCTCACGGTATTCGCGACAGGATTGTCGACTACATGAAGTACTGGACCGAGCGATCGGACATTCCATGCAAAGACCTGCTCACGTGGGCCAGACTGTCCACAAGCAAGTACCACACATGGCTAAAGCGCTACGGAAAGATCAATGAGCCCAACGGCAAGATACCGCGTGATTGGTGGCTCGAGGATTGGGAGAAGCAAGCCATTCTCGGCTTCCATGACAAGCAAACGTTGGAAGGCTATCGACGCTTGACATTCATGATGCTTGACGACGACATTGTCGAGTCAGCGGAACGTTCTTTTTCTTAATTTCAGTACTTGATGGCTACAGTCTCTACATCGTGCATCAAGAATTTTGCAAGACGATGAAGGTGTCAGTGGGCGCTTGGGCGCTCACTGACAGAAGGAGTTGGATATTGAATTGGTGATCGCAAAGGGAACTAAAAAGCATCCCTGTGTAAAGCCTCGAATCATCAGTGACAATGGCCCGCAATTCATCGCCAAAGACTTCAAGGAGTTCGTTCGCGAGTATACCTAACACATGTTCGAACGAGCCCCTAATATCCGCAAAGCAACGGCAAACTGGAACGTTGGCACGGCTCACTCAAGAGCGAGTGCATTCGTCCAAGTTGTCCTGCAACGAAGGTAGAAGCCGAGAAGCGAATTGAGAAGTACGTGCATTATTACAATACGGTTCGTTTGCACAGCACCATCGGCTACGTTACCCTTGGACTGCCGAGCAGGGCTAAGCGAAGTGGTTGGTAACGAGATCGCAAGCTAGACGCAGCACGCAAACAGTCAAGAAAAGCGAGCTGCGGCAAAACAAGTTGCGTAGCTTGAGCGAAGCAGCTACAACGAACAGAGCTACACGAAGGATAGGGCTCTGCAGAGGTGCGACCCGAGCGTCGTGGAGCCCAAAGTCGGAATGAGGATCGGTCCTTTTCGAAGGACCGATCCCTTTCTTCCGATTTTGGCTTATGCGATAAACCTTCGCCGCACGATGCGGCGAAATCTCCAATCAACATGCGGTCATACTACGTTAGCCAAGTGCGGACTATTCCGTTTCCCGGTGAACCAAGACACCATCTCGACCGTTTAGTACTTCGCAAAACGCGAAAATACTCAGCGTCCCTTCATTGCGACCGAGGCTTTCGTTAGTAAGAAAACAGGCAGAAGGAACACAATCGCAATTAGCCCAAGAAGCATTAAGTAGATTAGATTTGGAACTGAAACGAGGATATTCTTTTCTGTTGCTCTTACGATTGGAGTTGCGACGAATGACTTGCTTAGTGCTTTAAGCCATGGCCGCTCGTTCGATTGCCGTGCTATTAGCGGGCCGTAAAACCGATAGGCCAGCCAGCTAGGTGTGAGAAAAGGGTTCCACAGGAACACGTACCTACAACGTCGCTTTACCTGAACTAGCTCCTTGCTGCGACGACCAAAATTTGCTGTCACCAAAAAGCAATTAGGTTCGGGTACGACAGATGGCTCTGATGGGCAATAGCCTGACGATACTTGAGTATGATTGGTTCCAGAACTATCCGACCAAGAAACAAATACGTTGGTCGGTTGAGGGTAGGATGAACTTAAAATCGCGCGACGTTTCTCTTCAGCGGCTCTTTTTTGGGCTTGGCTCTCAGATTCTCCCTCCCGAACTGTAACTTGAGCTGGTTCGTAGGATATCTCCGCGATACAACGCTTAGAATCACAATGTCGATTATTGGGATCGCATTCTTGATCACGCTCGAACTGCTTCTCGATTTTGAAGTAGCCCTCTAAAACTGAAAGTATCTGCGATGTTTTGAGGTTTTTAAATGTGGATACTCGGACAAAGTCTGACAGTGCCGCGAATGCACGAAATTTTTCTCTATCGGGCTCCAACGCGTAATCGGCAACAATCGTAACTTGATCTAGCTCAATTATGCATTTGTTGGAGTCGTAAGTGACTCGCTTTACGGTTTGATTGCCGATGTCCGGATTGCCGGGGAAACGCACATCGATCCGCTCGCTAATGTTTTCAGCAAACACTAAAACGAACGTGGAGGTCCCTAACCCCGAAAATTCGGCTTTAAGCTCGTATGGAATTCGAACTCGTATAAGCTGCTCTCGTCCAGCTGGCGGGAATTCACTCTGCAAAAAGCCAATTTCTGTTGCGAATGCATCTGACACGTTCACAAGCTGCGACATTGAAGGGAGACGAGCAATGTTGCCTCGATCTTCCAAGTCCTGGCGATGAGATTCACGTTCGAATTGAAGCGCCGGCAAAGTGTTTAGCAGATCTCCAATTGGAAGTTCATTAATTTTTCCGTTGCATACGTCGTGCAGCATGCTAAACATAGCACGTGCCATCGCCTTGTACTTTTTTGCCTTAACAATGATTGGATCCATTAAGTCGCTCCCTTGATTATCTAGTGCCATCAATTTTAAAATCCAAGTCTATCCGCATCGATTCTTGTCCATCGTTTCCGTCAAGTCGAACAGATGCAGAATGCACAACAACACCATCCGGCAGTTGCGGAATTTGCAATTCAATTTCCTGCTCGTCCATGCTCGACAACGCGTCATTAACCGTGGTATTCACAAACCTCGAAATTTTCCGTTTTAGATTTGTTAACAGATCAACAAGGTCGATGATAAGCCGTAGATTTTTGCTGTAAATGAAATCATCATCGACTTCGTAACGTTCGAAACTGGGTGTAGCGACGATTTTTATGTCACCTTTGCTTTCAAGCCTTGCTGCAATACGAAGTCCATATGGGACATCATCTCTCGCACCGATCCACATCCGATAGTCAAAGCAATACAGAAAATTGCAGCCCTTGTCACCGCCGATAAACTCGTGAAAGTCGTAGTAAATGTCGAACTTGATGTGGGAAGCGTCTGCTACTCTTATATTACGCACCTCAACGAGTTGGTAACTGTTCTCATCGTTTGTGACATCGCCATTTCGATAGCTCACTTCGTCATTAATCGCGTCTTTATAGAAATCTATTCCGACTTCGATAGCAAGGTCATGAGTGTTGTCTCTAGGCGAACGACGCAAGACTGCACCTAATGACTTGAGCAGAACAGAAGCGCCACCGATAAGAAATAAAGCATAGGGAGAAGGGATGTCATTTGAACTCGGAACAATGAGTTCCCAGAGCGCCTTGCTGTCTCCCGTTGGCTCTCTCAATAAATCAACAATTGCCGACTGCGCTTCCTGTACCTTTCGACGCTTCTGATACGCAAACAGATCCGGTGGAAAAACAGACGGATCTTCAACGTCGGGTGCAATAGTTATTGCAATATGCGAAACGACGAGAGTAAAACTTTGTACTCTAGGGCCGGTGAAGCAAAGATTTAGCCGAACTGAGACGGCATGCTCAGTCTCGCCTAAAAGACCGGGAACAGCTATTGTTCCTGTATAAATCACTTCAATAAATCTACCGTCATTCGGAAACTGGAGTGGCTGCAAAACTAAGCTGTCAATGTTGGGGAGATTAATGGCCTTCTCAAAAACTTTGCTTAAAAACTCTGGCGAGAAGTGCGCCTCACCCGTTTTCTGTGGCTCAAGGCGTCGTTTCGCAAGCGAATCCACAGCAATTGCTAAGCTCACTGCTGCTTTCAAGCTTTCCGACGAAGGATCCAAAAGGTCTCGTGACAGCAAATAGGTTTTTTGCGACGGAAAGTCGTCTGCGAGCTTCGCTAGCCGCCTAAACGCAGTTGTTGGCGGTACATCCCAACTATTCATAAAACGCCTCAGAGTTTCTCGACTTGATCGCTAATAGCGGTCAGTACGTTTTTGTTCTCAACGAGGTCGGACTGCACGGTGGTTAAGCGTAATTCGATACCCTCCGTCGCTGCTTTTACTAAATTAAAATTGGAAAGTGATTCGGAAAGGTTGCTGTCCATGTCGCGAATTTTATCGATAATACCTTTTATTCGTTTTTCACTGACGGTAAGCCTACTTAAAATGTCCTTGATATCGTCGGCGAGAGGGTTCTTAAATATAATTGAGAAATCGAATGTGACAGATCCACGCGTGTACTTCACTACGTCATCACCAATCACGACGCTATCATTTCGTTGATCGCGGGTCATATCGATGCGACCGGCTGAAAAAGTGAGGCCCAACGGATCGTCCAGACTCGCAGCATTCGGAAGCAAACCCTGCCCTTCACTGTTGACAAGTTTAGACAGGTCCAGCGGAAGGACAGGAATGTCTGCGTGGACCATTGAAAACCAATGAAGCTTGTCAAGTTCGCCGGATCGATTTCCCAAGCCAAGTTTATCGCCATCGCTCGCAAGCATTCTGGTGTAAATGCCAGCTAAGATTTCCTTTGCCCTGGCCTCGCGCGCTGCCGCATCTACATCGCCTTCGTGGTAAGCTACTAATCGGACCATCTTTCGCATGCATGAGCTAGGTGGATACGGATTATTGCCGACGAAGTGATCGACGGAAGGATACTGCTTCAAAATAGCTGCAATGTAATGCGCCGCGATTTGTCTAGAGATGTCCTCGATGATTAAATTGCCTGAACTTGGATCGTTGAAACTCAGATACACTCTTAGGTCGTTTACAAAAAACGACTTGTCGTCATATCCTCCGTACAGTGACAACAAAAATGTCTCGGCCTTTGCCTCGCTAGGGGTTATTAGCGATGTGAATTCATGGGAAAAGCTGTCGATGTTGTCTTCGTTGAACTTGAACGTATAACCTGATCGTGTGACTAGTGAGTTTGACACCACGCAAGAGTTCCTGTGAGCCTGGACTCGAAAGCAAGTGAGATAATTTTCTGGAGACGCATTACGAGGACGCCCTTGGATGTTATCAGATCACATGAAGGCTGCCAACAAACAAAATGATACTTCGGGGGATTTAGTTGGACATTTTCGGTAGGAGGCAGGAGCTTGAGCGCTGAGCTTGCGGTCGTAAAACAGGCTTCTGATCCGGTAACATTCAAACTTGCGGAAGCGTTTGGCGGCTGAGTTGATCGACTGGATTCGCCTATTGAGAGCTTCGCTTGTTGAGTTGGCCACCCTGTAGTCGAAATAGTTCAGCATAGTCGAAATAGTTCAGCAGCCCGCTTAAATGTTGCTTGAGCATCTTCCCTACCTTCATGATCGGATCCGAACGACTGCAGATCGCCCAACGATTCCGCGAAGTGAAAAATCGTTAACCCAACCATCATAAATCGCGGACGGAAAACGCTTATGGCGGTACAGCCGATGTGCACGTTTCTGGGAAGTCAGATGATTTCGTAGTACCGACGAAGTTGGCGAACAAAACGGGACACTGGCAGCGGAGTCGTTGGAGGGAAGGAGATCACCGAAGAGTAGTTGTCTACGCTTTGCTATTGCACCGGACACCGTGTCGGTCTATGCAGTTCGAGCAGGGTGTGACCGGCGTTCCGCCGTTCAACACGCCTGTGAAAGCGGTTGGTAGTCATTGATTAGATGGCGGTTTGGATGAGTTGAAGTGCTTTGATTCGAGATGCGTTGCTTGCAAAATGCTTCCCAATAGGCGCTTTGAA
>JAIPFP010000339.1 GCA_021736575.1 Pirellula sp.
GACGAAGTTGAATTGAGTTCACCCATCGAAGGTTCCCGTGGCTTCGTTCAAGAATTCCAAACCCGTGGTCCAGTGGATTCGAAGGGCAGGTCGTTCTATCAGTTGGATTTGAAACGGCGAATGTTCCGATATCCATGCAGCTTTCTTATTTTGTCCGAACACTTCGAGGGATTGCCTGAGCCAGTTGCGCACTACGTTCGTAGTAGGCTTCGGGATATTTTGGCTGGGAAAAGCAAACCACCGCAAGGCGTGCGGTTGAGCAAACCAGAGCTAGATTCCATTCGAATGATGCTAAGCGAATTCAAGCCAGGTTGGCTTGAGGAAGATCCCTTGCAATAGGCTAGATCACCATGATTTCCCAAGAAGAACAGAATAACGCCAGCGATCTTGCTGCCATAGATACGGCGTTGTTAGCAGCAATTTTGAACACTGCGGTCGACGCGATCATCACGATTGACGAACGAGGAAAAATTTTGAGCGCAAATCGCGCGTTGCAAAAACTGTTTGGATATTTACCGAGTGAGCTGATAGGAAAAAATATTTCGTGTTTGATGCCGGAGCCCGATCGATCGTCTCACGATGGGTATCTTGCCAAGTATCAGCAAACGGGTAAAGCTGCGATCATTGGTATCGGGCGACAAGTGGTGGGGCAACGCCGAGATGGGTCATTGATTCCGGTCGACCTTGCCGTAAGCGAGATCCAGGTCGGAAATCGCAAGATGTACACTGGCATCGTTCGGGACATGACGGAGCGGCATCAAGTCGAATCCGATCTGCGAGCAGCCCAGCAGCGTCTGATTCAAAGCGAGAGGCTGACCGCTATTGGGCAAATGATGACTGGCTTAGCGCACGAAAGCCGAAATGCCTTGCAACGTTCGAGGGCCTGCCTGGACATGCTCGAATTGGATTTGCAATCTTCACCCGATCAGCATGATCTCGTCAAACGAACACGTTCCGCATTGGTCGAGTTGCAAGTGTTGTATGAGGAAGTACGCAGCTATGCCGCACCGATTCAGCTTGAGCGAACGAGGCAGTATATCCGGGAACTGTGTGAGGAGACCTGGCTAAATCTAAGAGAGCAATGGCAATCTCGCCATATTGACTTGGTTACAAGCTGCGACGCATGCCCGCCTGTATCCTGCGATAAGCAGAGGATCTGCCAAGTGCTACGGAATATTTTCGAAAACTCGTTGGCGGTGAGCCCGAACGGCAGTAGCATTTTCGTTGATTGCAGAACCATTCAGCGTGACCAGTCTTTGTTTGCTCAAATCAGTGTCACCGACCAAGGGCCTGGGCTCAACGAGGAACAGCGACTGAGAATGTTCGAACCATTCTATACGACAAAAACCAGAGGGACGGGATTGGGGATGGCTATTTGCCACCGAATTATTGATTCGCACGGCGGCAGAATTTTCGTGGGCACTGGAAAAGAGAGCGACGATGAGAAAACCGGAGCCGTGATCGTAGTCGAACTTCCGGTAGGTTGAATGGTAGGTTGAATGGTAGGTTGAATGGTAGGTTGGCGATCTTGCTGATCACCCCATTTGGAATTTGTCGTGTTGAATGGACGTCCACGCTTGTTTCGTTCGAGAAACTGCTACCATGTTTGGGCGTTCCGTGTAAGGGCAATTAAGACCTTTTCCCCCATCTTTTCCCTGGTTATTCTTACTTTTCCAAGTTCGAATTTCGCCTTGCCAAAGGACGCATGGATCGGCGACACTAGTGGACTTGGCTTTAGCGGATCTTAAACACTGGACGGGACAACACGGAATGACAGACTTGGCACAACTGGACCCTCCCAAGGCGACCGGATTGATTGTCCATATCCTTCAAGCGATTGCTCAATTAGAGAAAAAGATTCGACCTCAGCAGCTTTTAATGGCTCGCTATTACACTACTCAAGATCAGCCTAGACTCAAAAAGGGCGAAAGCAGCTTGCAGTGGGACTTCGAATTACAAGGTGTTGCGCCAGTTCGCGGACAATTCAATACCAGCATTGTTTTTGAATTGGATACCAAACAACTCGGCAGCTTGATGGACCCGAATGCGGGTCGGGTCATTCGGCAGCTTAATGCTCAATGCAGTTGCACGGAAACCATCAAGCCTTGTGTGCATCAAATCCATTGCTTGCATTTCATTCGGCGACAACTGAGTCAACGATCTTCCGAAGACGCGATCCAGTGGATGGAAAGTTGCGTGACAGATGGGCGATACGCGGGCCGAAAGCTGGTGGAATCGCTCGGCTATTTGCGAGACTTGCCCTCCGCTCCGGACACGCCACCGGAAGAGATGGAGCGCGATCGATTGATGCGCATTCAATGGCGACTCTCGTTTTCGCATTCGACGGTCAAAGTCAACGCTTATCTCCAAACGATGCGCAAAAAGGGTGGCTGGAACAAAGGTCGCCATTTGAAAGACGGGCTAGATACGGTTGAGGAAGCGGCTCTGGTTCACCCGTCAGATCGCTTGTTAATCTTGTTACTGCAATCCGCTGAGGAATCCTATCGCGGCCAAACACCTCGCATTGTTCGAGAGTGCTTAAACCTGCTCAAGGACCATCCACACTTGACGCTGGATGACGAGTTGCAAACGCCGATTCGAGTATTGGAGAGTCCGCTCGAAGTCCGAGTGGAAGAGCATGCGGACATCTACAAGCCGAGTGTTTACCAAGGTGAATTCCACATCGTATCGCTCCGCGACAACCCAAACTATTTCATGGGAACGATCAACAATCAGGAGACGATGATGCTCAGATTGGATCGCGAGCAGAGATGCATTTGGATCAGCAGCATCGACAATCGGATGAAACGGCTCATCGAGGACTTGCACGCTGCCGAACGCCGCGAAGCGGTCTTTGATCAAGAGTCGGCAGAGCAGTTTGCTGACTTGGTTGCGGCTGCAGCCGATCCGCGTTGGATACAAATCAATCTTCCGGAACGATTGGCTGGTCCCGAGCAACCCTTGGAGCCAATCGTCGAAGTGCATCTTTCGCCGTTTGGCAAAGAAGGCCTGCTCGTTGGCTTGAGAGTCGCTTGCGATGCGGTCGCCGATCAGCCCGTCCCAGGGATGGAACCGGATCGGTTGAGAGTCGCGACCCCGGCTGGTCGCTTTCAATTGTTAAGGTCGCTGGATGAAGAGTCGATACGTGCCGACGTGATCGCGGGCGTGTTAGAACTTGGCCAGTTGCTATACGAAAGCGCTTACACATGGATTGCTGAAAATCCTGACATTGCATTGGATTTGCTGCAACGTATCAAATCGATGGGGGATGATGCGCCAACGGTATGCTGGCCCAAGAGTCAGCCGATGAAAATCATCGGTGAGATCACACCCCAACGCTTGCAAGTAAGATTGACAAGCCAACGCGATTGGTTTGGCGTTGAGGGGGTCGCGAAACTCGAAGGACTTGAGATTCCGTTGGCTGAATTGCTGGCTGCGCTTCGCGGAGGTCGCCGGTTCATTCCGTTGGGGGATGGGCAGTTCGCCATGATCTCCGACCAGCTTCGTCAACGACTCAACAGCATTCAAGATGTTTCACAGACCGATTCCGGAGCGATTCGCGTTTCGAGAGCCGCTACGGCAGTCGTCGAAGAAGCTCTTGGTAGCGATATCAGTTATGAATCGGACATGTCATGGCGCGATGCTCTCACTCGTTTGGCTGGTGCTCGCAGTTTGACACCTGTGATACCATCCAATCTAAATGCAGATCTGCGCGATTATCAAAAGACCGGCTACGCTTGGCTCGCCAAACTCGCGCACTGGGGAATAGGCGGTTGTTTGGCGGACGACATGGGTTTGGGCAAAACCGTTCAAGCCCTCGGAGTCTTACTCGATCGAGCAAACAAGGGTGCGGCACTCATCATTGCACCGACGAGCGTGGGCTCCAACTGGCAACGCGAAACAGAGAAATTTGCTCCGTCGCTCAAGGCAAAGCTATATCGCGAACACGATCGACAAACGCTAGTCGATTCTGCCGGCCCTGGTGACTTAATCATTACAAGCTATCAGTTGCTACAACGAGACGTCGATCGATTCACGGCTCGTGCTTGGCATACGCTGGTGCTTGACGAAGCGCAATTCATCAAGAATTTCCAAACGAAGACTGCTCAAGCAGTACGCCAACTGGATGCGGATTGGCGATTGGCACTTTCGGGTACTCCTCTGGAAAATCACTTGGGTGAGTTGTGGAGTTTAATGCGAACCATCAGTCCGGGCTTGCTCGGCTCGTGGGATCGTTTCCGAAAGAGCTTTGCCGAGCCGATCGAACGCCAGGGCGATCGCGACCGACTGCTGGCACTTGGCCGGGTCGTTCGTCCATTCATCCTTCGCAGAACAAAAAAGGAGGTGCTTTCCGAGTTGCCAGAACGCACCGAAGTGATTCGTCATGCGGAATTGTCCGAGGAGGAACGCAAGAAGTACGACGCTGCTCGAATGGCGGCTTTGTCCGAGATCACGAAAACGGGCGATGGCGAACCCGACAGTCAAATGCGCATTCGCGTCTTGGCGTGGCTGACAAGGCTGCGACAACTTGCTTGCCACCCTGCATTGGTGGACAAGCGTTGGGAAAAGTCCTCTGCCAAGCTCGACTTGTTTATGGAGATTGTGGCGGAATTGCGGGAAGGGGAGCATCGAGCGTTGGTCTTCAGTCAATTTGTTCAGCATCTTTCGTTGTTGCGGGAAGCACTCGACAAGATCGGGGTTAAGTACCAGTACCTCGATGGTTCAACCCCAGCCGCAAAGCGACAAGAAGCAGTCGATCGATTCCAAGCCGGCGAAGGCGAACTGTTCTTGATTTCGCTCAAAGCGGGAGGAACGGGCTTGAACTTGACTGCGGCGGACTATGTGATCCATATGGATCCATGGTGGAATCCAGCCGTCGAGGATCAAGCGACCGACCGCGCTCACCGCATCGGTCAGACGCGTGCGGTTACGGTTTATCGGCTGGTGGCCAAGGACACAATCGAACAACAAATTCTTGCTCTGCATGCCGACAAACGCGAATTGATCAGCGGTGTCCTAGATGGCGCAGATCGCGCTGGCAAGATGAGTACCGATGAACTCGTATCTCTCATTCGCCTGAGCCAAATCGAGACGTAGGATCAACTACCATTCGCCGCTGACAGGTGGAACGTAATAAACAAGGATGGCCAAAAGGCTCGTGCAAACCAGCGCCGCAACAAAGACTCGCACCCATGTGCTGTAAATTTGCCTGATCGTGAGGTCGATGACACCGACCACCGAGGGCAAAAAAAGCACACATCCTACAAGCCAATCGGGAGTCTTGGGCGGTTCGAAAAATTGACTCACCGCGAAGCAACAAACGGCCATGATACCTAATGGCACAACTACGGTTGAAAGTTGCCAGCCAAAATGTACTCTGGACGACGAACCTTGGATCAAGGCTATCAAGGATGCCCCCAACGCAACTCCAATGCCCGTTAGCACCCACTCTCCGAGACTGGCGTAAGCCTGGAAAGCCAAATATCCAACGCACCCCAATTGAGCAAGGGTTATGAGTGGGTTCCATCTTGAACCGCCAGAACGAGCAATGGAATTCAACGACTGAGTATTCCACAAGATGGCCACAAGCCCTAGCGTCACCCAAGGGAACAATTTGTC
>JAIPFP010000056.1 GCA_021736575.1 Pirellula sp.
AACGTCGCACAGGAGACTACTCGTTCCCAGGCTCTGCCTGGGAACGCATTGGTGTGGAGGCTCCTGCCTCCCGAGTTCACAAACTAAGGATGCATTTCGGCGAGGCGGAGCCTCGCTTGCATTGAGTTACCAGGCAGAGCCGCAGAGCCTGGTAACTAGATTGCACAGTGCAACAAAATTTGCAATCCGTGCCACTAGACAAGATGTGTAGGATGTTTTTAAGTCGCGGATCGGTTCACTTGTGGGTAAGCCCGCTTTCTTTCGCACTCGATTCCAACGAATCACGCGGTTTGAAATTGAATTTCGTCGTGGGAGAGGGTAAGTTATTCATGCCGCGATCCTGAAGCAGGCGCCCTCCTCCCGCTGATTTTGGTGCTCGCACAAGCATCCTTGTCACTCCCTACCCAACCACAAAACTGTTCCGCTAACCAGCGTGGAAATATCATGCGTTCATCCACAACAGTTGGCCTCGTTCTGGCCTTGTTCCTTTCCACGCAACGGACCTTTGCTCAGGAACCCACCCAGTCATCCCAACAACCGGCGCCGCAACAACTGGCGTCCCAAGAACTGGAATTCTTTGAGGCTAAGATCCGTCCGGTTCTCGTACAGCATTGCTACGAATGCCACTCCGCGGACGCCAAAAGCGTCAAAGGAGGATTGCTGCTCGATACGCGCACCGCAACGCTCAAGGGTGGAGACACAGGACCCGCCGTCGTTGCAAAAAATGTTGGTGACAGTTTACTCGTCAGTGCGCTCAAACATGAGTCCTTGGAAATGCCCCCCAAGGGGAAACTTCCCGATGCCGTGATTGCCGACTTTGTCGCATGGGTCGAAATGGGAGCACCTGATCCTCGTGTCGGTGCATCCGTCACGGCAAGCAAAATCAACTTCGAGGAGGCTCGCAAGTTCTGGTCCTTTCAACCTATTGTTGAACCCGAGCTCCCAAAGGTGCAGCGGTCCGACTGGGCTCGAAACGACATCGACCTTTTTACGTTAGCAAAAATGGAACAGCTTGGGTTGCATCCGGTAGCTCCGGCGGGTAGAGGGGAATGGATACGGCGCACAACATTTGACCTATTAGGACTCCCTGCGACTCCAGAAGAAGTGAATGTGTTCGTTCAGGATGAATCCGAAAACGCGATGGATAAAGTCATCGATCGGTTGTTGGCTTCGAAGCACTACGGTGAACGGTGGGGGCGCTATTGGCTGGACGTAGCTCGCTATGCTGAGGATCAAGCGCATACGTTTTCGGTCACCCCTAACAGCAACGGGTATCGATATCGCGACTGGGTCGTCTCTGCGTTCAACTCGGACATGTCCTACAAGCAGTTTGTGAAGATGCAGATCGCAGGCGATTTTCTAGACGTCGATTCGAATCGTCCGTATGACAATTTAGTCGCCCTCGGCTACTTCGGACTCGGAGCTCAATACTATAAGAATAGCGATGCCGCAAAGGCTGCCGCCGATGAGCTTGATGACCGCGTGGATACATTGACGCGAGGCTTTCTTGGACTTACGGTCTCTTGCGCGCGTTGCCACGATCACAAATTCGATCCGATCCCAACGCAGGACTACTATTCGCTGGCAGGAGTATTCAACAGCTCGAAACTCCATAACGCGCCGTTATGCAAACCCGACGACGTGGCGGAATACAACGCTGGCCAAAAAAACATTAAGACATCCGAGGAGGCTGTTAAGTCGTTCCTTGCAAAAGAAATAGCGACTGCTGCGGAATCGCATGTAAGCGAGATTTCCAAAACTATGTTGGCTGTGTGGGACTATCAAGTCGCTTCCGAAAGCGGCCAAGGGGTCAGCGTAGCCGACCTTGCAAAGCGGACGGACGTGAGTGAGTTCTTGCTCCAACGCTGGATCCGCTTTCTCGATGCTAAGGAGAAAGGGAAAGTTGCAGCCTTGGCTCCATGGTTTGCTTTAGAGCGAAAGCAAAGCGTTATGCGGGACGACGTTGCCAGAATTGCCCAGGATTTTCAGCAAAGCTTACAAGCATTGCTGAAAGTTCGCGATGAAATGGCGACATCGAATCTTGTCGCGGTCCAACCCAACGAAAGTCGTGTACCCGGTAGTCCTCGATTCTTGACCCCGCGGGTTACCAAGATGCGACCTACCGCAGGAATCGATGTCGATATCAGCAATGCGAGCCAGCTTTTTCTGGTCGTGTCGGAAGCTGGCAATGGCAATAGTTGCGATCACTCCGATTGGCTTGAACCTCGCTTGGTCGGGCCCGCAGGTGAGTTAAAACTAACCGATCTTAAATGGAAGTCGCTCGGAGGGTTTGGTGGAGCCAAAATCGATCGCAATTACGAAGGTAAGAGGATCCGTGTCGGCGGCAAGAAATATTCCTATGCGATCGGTACGCATGCACCCTCGGTGATCGTTTACGATTTACCGGGCGGGTACGATCGATTCAAAGCGATAGGTGGTTTGGACAATAGTGGCTCCGACCAGGGTGAATGTGGCGAGCAAGCGAGTATTCAATTCAGCGTCTATACCGAAATGCCCGTCGAAATGCCCGTCGAAGGGACCAGCCCAATACCCGGCGAAACAAACGAACCAGGGTCCAAGGGTGTCGGTGATGATTTGATCAACAAGGTTTTCGGCAAACAGGGCCCGCTGGAGGTGCAGGACGATAACCTCGATAAGTTCCTAATCGGAGAAAAAAAAGCTCAGCTCGCGCAGTTGCGATTCCAGGTGGAAGAGGCCAAGAAGACTGCTCCCGCCATGTATCCAATCGCTCATGCTTATACGGAAGCCAACGTAGCCGACATGAAAGTCTTTGTTCGAGGCAATCCTGCCAACCAGCGCGAGCTTGCGCCCCGGCGATTCCTGACCGTTCTGTCTGGCAACGATCAGCGGCTCTTTCAAGACGGCAGCGGGCGTCGCGAACTGGCTGAGGCTATCGCAAACGACGACAATCCTTTGACCGCTCGCGTGATGGTGAATCGCATATGGCAACACCATTTCGGTCGCGGAATCGTAGGGACGCCGAGCAACTTCGGCAAACAGGGTGAAGCTCCTACGCATCCCGAATTGCTCGACTATCTTACGTCCCGATTTATTAAGTCGGGATGGTCGGTCAAAGCGTTGCATCGTGAAATCATGCTGTCATCGACTTATGGGCTGAGCACCGCGTTCGATGAATCCAATGCCAACATCGACGGAGATAACAGGTATTTGTGGAGAATGAGCCGACAGAGATTAGATGTCGAAGCTTGGCGAGATGCGTTGCTCGCTGTGGCTGGCAATCTTGATCCTACTCTCGGTGGTCCTTCCACGAAGCTTGCAGAACCCAGCAACCATCGGCGAACGCTTTATGCGATGGTTAGCAGGCATGAACTCGATAGCCTATTGCGATTGTTTGACTTTCCCGACGCGAACATCACCAGCGAGAAACGAAGTGAGACGACCGTCCCGCAGCAACAACTGTTCGTTTTGAACAGCCCGTTCATGTTGGCCCAGGCCAAAGCGTTCTCCGCGAGAGTGCATCAAGAGGCGGGTGACAACGAAGAAGCTCGTATCCAACGCGCTTTTCAACTTGCCTACAGCCGGTCAGCAAGCGACGTCGAATTGGGACTCGGCTTGGCGTACCTTGGTAGCAAAGCCGATGAAAAAACCACGCTCACTCGTTGGGAGTTGTATGCGCAAGTGTTGCTGAGCGGCAACGAATTCATGTATCTGGACTAGGAATTGATCGACGATGGATCCATCACAACACTTCAGCATTTCTCGCCGTGAGTCCTTGCACCGAATGGGAACCGGTCTTGGAGTTCTCGGGCTGGCAGGTATTCTGGCACAAGATGGCTCGTTGGCTCTTGCCTCGGATCAGGAATCAAATAACCCAATGGCATCCAAAGTGGCGCATTTTGCTCCACGAGCCAAACATATCATTCATTTGTTTATGAATGGTGGGCCGTCCCAGGTGGACACGTTCGACCCAAAGCCTGCACTCGAAAAGTACAATGGGCAGCGTCCACCCAACGCGGAACTCAAGACGGAACGAAAGACAGGCGGCTTGCTGATGTCGCCGTTTAAGTTCCGGAAGTACGGCGAATCCGGGATCGAGGTCAGCGACCTCTTTCCGCATATCGGATCCTGCATCGATGATATCTGTGTTATTCGCTCGATGCATACCAACATCCCGAATCACGAGCCCTCACTGTTGATGATGAACAGTGGAGAGACACAGCCGACACGACCAGCGTTAGGCTCTTGGTTGCTGTACGGACTTGGAACAGAAAACCAAAACTTACCAGGCTTCGTCGTGTTGTGTCCCGGCAAGCCTGTCGTTGGTCCGCAGCTCTGGAGCAACAGCTTTTTGCCTGGCATCTATCAAGGGACACACATTAACAACTCCGAAATGGACCCCGCGAAAGTCATTCGGCACATCAACAATACGATGCTTACAAGAAGCTCGCAGCGCGAACAACTCGACTTGCTGAAACAGATGAACGAGCTTCATCTCGCGAAGCGCGGCGGGCGTGACAATCCTTTGGAGGCACGCATTCAATCGCTGGAGATGGCGTTTCGCATGCAAACCGAAGCGCAGCAAGTCTTCGACTTGAAACAAGAAAGCAAGAAAACGCTGGAGGATTACGGTCCAGGAAAATTTGCACAAGCATGTCTTGCCGCGAGGCGGTTGGTCGAAAGCGGTGTGCGAATGGTGCAGGTCTATTACGGTGATGGACAACCGTGGGACGATCACGAAGACATTAAAGCCCATGCGAGCAAAGCCAAAGATGTGGACCAAAGCATCGCAGCGTTGATCAACGATTTGAAAGCCCGGGGTTTGCTAAACGATACGTTGATTATTTGGGGTGGTGAGTTTGGGCGAACCCCGGTGGCCGAAAACGGCAATGGCCGAGATCACAACCATCACGGATTCTCGATGTGGTTGGCTGGAGGGGGTGTGAAAGGGGGCATGACTTACGGAGCGACCGACGAGTTTGGTTTCGCCGCAGTCGAGAAGAAAGTTCACGTTCACGATTTGCATGCCACGGTGCTTCACTTGATGGGGCTAAATCACGAAAAACTCACCTTCCGCTACAGTGGCCGAGATTTCCGACTGACCGATGTGCACGGACAGGTTGTCCACGAAATAATCGCATAAACGGTGAAGGGCCTGCGAAAATCGGCGTCAGGGAATATTACGAGGTGCGGTCGCGAAGTCGCTTTTTCAGCGAGAAGCAAAGATGGTTTGTTCTGTGCTCGCGTCATCTTCCCCCGACCCCAACGCCATCGGAGTACCGAGGAGTAGGGGAGCTAGAAAGACGGGTGACCTCAGTCACTTGGGGGTGACAAGAAAGCCTGGATTTAGGACCACGCGTACTTTCTTTCCCCCCTTCTCCTCTTGTAATCAGGAGGAGAAGGGGTCGGGGGATGAGGAGGCTTGATCACTGCGATGAAATGGCTAGAACCACAAGATTTTTCCGAACACCTTCGAAAGGCAATGACTCCTGCAGAGCATCTGCTTTGGCAACTCATCCGAAACCGACAGAGATGCAATGGCAAGTTCCGTCAACAATACGTCGAAGGGGCTTACCTTCTCGATTTCTATTGCCCCGAGGCCAAGCTATGTGTCGAATGTGATGGGCTTCCTCATTTCACGCCTGAAGGGATTAGAAAGATCGTATCCGAACCGAATGGCTCATTGAACAAGGGATCGAAGTCATTCGGTTCACCAGCCAAGAAATCGAGAACGATACACAACACGTACTTCAAGAGATCGATCAAGCTTTGAAACGGCGACTCAAACAGTGGTCGGCTCCTCATCCCCCGACCCCAACGCCATCGGAGTACCGAAGAGAAGGGGAGCTAGTACACAAACAGCGATGCTGATCGGTTGGCATAACGACCGACCTCGTGTGTTCATGCGAGAAATGGACATCCAGTTTACTGCGATCGAAAAAGAGTCCGCGAAAGGCAATTCACGATGATTGCCTTTCGCGTTCGATTTGAATTCTTGGTGAATTAACTTAGATTCAGTTTGATTTTGCAATTGGCCCCAAAACAAGGGTTATAATCTTTGGCTACGAAGTCAAGATTTCCCGCCAATAGCTCACCCAACTATTTATACAACCGTCAGAAATCATGCCGAGTCAAAGCCGTATGACCGTTCATTCGTATTTGGTAATTGTTGCCTTGTCCATCTTTGCGAATGCACCATTCGGTCGCGGCCAGGAAAACCCGAGACTAGACTCAGTGCCCTTTCTTTTTGGCGGTGTGTCCGCGATGAATCAATTGTCCAAAAACTTCGAAAAGCTAACCAAAGTTTTAGGTTCCAACTATCCGGTGCAGCAGGCTCTAGCCGCAGTCCCTGAGTCTATAGACCGTACTCGCCCAATTGGCATTTTTGGATTTTGGGGGCTTGAAGAAAATCCGATGGGTGCAAAATCGTTTGAGCCTATATTGTTGGTTCCGACCATGGACCCACAATCACTTCTTACGCAATTGCATAACATGCAGTTGATCGGCCGACCGGAATTCATGGATGGCGTTTGGAACTTTCAAGCCTCCATTTTTCCTTGCTCGGCAATCGAACGAAACGGTTGGCTCGTAGTCGTCGGCAGTCGAGCGGTTGATTTTGCCAAAGTCCCGCAAAACCTGGATCGTTTCCTTTTGCCTGTCCAAGACCAATACGATTTATTTGGTTCGTTCCAACCAAAGCAAGTTCCGCCGTCTCTGCGCGCGAAGTTGCTAGACGAAGTGAAGCGACCTTTGAATCGCACCTCTCCTTTCTCTGAGGAACCACTCGACAAAACTGAGTCGGAAGCGAAGTTCGAGAAAGAGTTGCTAGAACGACTTGAAGATTGGGGCAACGGCACAAACCAGTGCACGCTGGGACTAAAGCTACCCGATGCCAAGGGTAAGCTCATGCTGGAATTCAATGCACTGTTTGAACCCGATTCAAACGTGTCGCGCGAGTTCAGCCAAATGACCGAGGTTCCGTCTCGGTTCAGTAAGTTCGGAATCGAACAAGAATCAGGTAGATCAAGCTGGAAGATTCGGTTGCCCAAGTTCATCATCGATTTCGCAATGGCTCGCTTCAAGGAAGAGGAAAGGCAATGGAAAGAAGGTTTTGTGAACTCCGGGCGCGATTTAGGTTTTTCATCTGAGTCAAAGCAAATGATCTTCGATGAGGCGTCGGCAATGCTTTTGTCGACTCTTCAATCTGGAAACTTGGATGCGCTTTTGCTCATCGGTCGAAAGCAGTTGGAGACGATTTCCATGATTCGTGCGGTCGAGACGAATCGGATTGAAACGATATTAATGGAGATGAAAAAGACTTTTCAAAAGCGACCTGATTCTGGACAGGTCGAAATGAGTGTCGAAAAGCACATGGGTGTAACAATGCACCTTTTGGTCTTGAAGATGGGCGGAATCGCAAAGAATTCAGACACGAATATCGGTCCTTTGCCCGAGGAAATCCGCATCGCAATCGGCGTATCGAAAGAAGTGTTGATGTTTGCGACTGGAGAATCGCCTGTGGGCGAGTTAAAGAAGGCCCTCGACAACACTCGAAACGCAATCTTTGGCAAAAAGAACAACGATGCCGTTTATTCGACCGAATTCAGTGTTTCGCAGTTGTTGTCAGGTATGAGTTCGCCCTTTGTAACGAGAGATGAAAAGTCAAAGCCGAAGACGAGCGACATGCTGAACTCGGATCTTCGAACCATATCCAACGGTTTGGCTGGCCAAATCGCAATCGAGCTTGAAGCTATCGATTGGCTCGTCAATAGCATGCCGAAGATAGCTGAAAACAGGGTTGCATCCACTGCGGTCAAGCCAGCTCCCCGTGAACTAAAACCCAACAGCTTGAAAGCGTCATCGCCGCGAAGTACTCGGGAGCCGAGTTCAACCTCGTCAAAAAACAAACTCGACCGAAACGCGGAAATCCAAGAGGCAATGGAGAAAAACAAGTTTCCCGAGATCGCGAAATTTACCAACCTCACTTGGGGAGTAAAGGGAATGGATTTTTCCCCAGATGGCCAACTTTTGGCAGGGGTTAAAATTGATGAATCAGTGGTCATACTCAGCCTCCGAAACAAATCCAAAGCCAGTTCAAAGGAAAAATTGAACAAGGTCGGTCCGCTGCAAGTATGCGCGTTCACTCCAGATGGGAAGACGCTCGTTGTGGGTGGCTTTCGCGGAGTAATACAGGTCTTCTCGGTTGGGAGCAACGGGACCTTAAAAGAGACGACGACGTTTTCCGGACACTCCACGGAAATCAAATGCCTTTCGATTTCCGAAGATGGAAAGCATGTTTTGTCTGGTGATCAATCAAAAAAGGTTTTCTGTTGGAACATTGCTTCGGGAGATGTTGTCGCGATCATCTCCGGATTTGATGGCCCGATTAAGGCGGTTCATTTTCAGCCCAAATCTCGAATCGCATACGCAACCGATGGTTCCAAGCTGGTTCAATATGACTTGGCGAAAAAGAAAGTCGTTAGCGAAATGAAATTGACCGATAGTTGGGCCAATGGCCAAGCAGCAGCGTTTTCGGCCAACGCGGAGTATGTGGCTGTCGGTGACTCGTACGATATTCGAATTTGGAATCTTAAGTCTGGCGATGAGCTGCCCAGGCTAACGCAGAAGGAGATCCAGTGGTCGATGCAGTTCACACCCGATGCCGAGACACTCATTAGCGGAGGAAACGGCAAGGTAAACGTTTGGGACGTCAACCAATCCAAACTACAGGCTGTACAAAATTTAAAACAGTATTCCAACATTCAGTCATTAGCAATCTCTCGCGACGGAAAGCAATTCGCAGTCCCGATTGCAAGCGATGTTCAGGTCTTTCAGCTCAAGTAATTCTACCTCGCCAATCGAACTTTTTCCCTAGCCCAAACCGAGGGGCAGGAAACCAATACGCTCTCCTTCCATTCGTTTCAGTATTGGGAAACGAGACTCGGGGGACCAGCCAACGCAGGCATTCCGCCACGCCAGTACCTAAATGCGGTAGGTAGCGAGGCCAATTCGAAGTCAATGCTTGTGGCGAATTCCTTTCGATGGCTGCGGGATACGTCTACATGTGGTTGGGAAGTTTTCGCCAAGGAAGAGACTTGTTTCTTTTCGGCTCAGCTCAGCTTGTCCGGAGTGCTGCCGAACGGTGTTGGCGATCCAAAAGCTCTGGACAGGTTACATTATCAGCGGCAGCACGATACTTCCGAATCACCCATTCCGTTCTTTCGGTCATGCATTCCTGCAGCGACAACGAAGAGAGCGATTCACTTTGTTTTCCTAATTTGTAATGAGCGAAGAGTGTTTTCCAGAGGCACGGCAGTAAAATAGCAGAGCTTAGAAACAGGCAACAATGAAGTTTGTAATAGCCATTGCCCACCAAATACGCTTGCATACAAAGTTCTTCCTCCGGCTCCATGCCATAGCCAAGAATCAAGTGATTCAAATCATGCCTTTCAAAGCCGGGGATCAGTTTCAGCCCCTTGGCATCCAGCATCTTTGCTAGGTCATTGCCAACGCTGTGGGTAGGCAATAAACGCAAAAGTTTCAGCTTCTGCTCGTATCGACAACGCGGAAATAGCATCTGCAAAGGCCTCACAACAAGGAAATCCTTTGTGTTCGCAATCAACTTTCCGATAAGGATCCGGAACATTGAGGAAGAATGCATTGTCCTTAATCTGTTCATCTTGACCTTTCGGTGCATTGACTTGATTTGCTGTCCGACTCAAAACGAAAACAAACCCACTTGTTGCAGTAGTGCGGTTCGCAGTCAAGCTTTTCGCGGCTGGTCCGCAAACCGAGTTTCGATATCTCGCCATCGTATTCGCCAAACGCTGGCTTGCTGCGGAGCGAAGAATACATCCAAACGCACTTTTCCTTCAAGGTTGATTCACGATATCGGCACTGGTGTAAAATCGGGATCCGCTTAAAATAGGAAAAAAATCAAGTGCCTCCCTTCTCCAACATCCAAGCCTATGATTTTCAGAAATAAAAAAGACATAAAAAATGACAACCTCTGACCTTCGAGTTTTGATAATCGCTGAACACGCATCCCTAAACTTTGGTGGTGAAGCCGCTTTGCCTCTTCATTATTTTCGCGTTCTTCGTAATCGCGGCATGGAAGCTTGGTTGATTGTTCACGAACGGACAAAAACAGAACTCCATGCCAGATTTCCAGAAGATATCGATCGCATCTATTTTATTCCTGATACGGTTTGGCATCGCTTGCTATTCAAGGTTTCAAGATTTCTACCCCACAAAGTACATTTTTTCACCTTTGGCTTTCTGTTGAGGTTGCTCACCCAGGTTAGTCAGCGTGGTCTGGCTAAAAATATTATCAAAGATAAAAAAATACATGTTGTTCATCAGCCCATTCCCGTTTCTCCTAAAGACCCATCCATGCTTTTTGGTTTGGGTGTCCCTGTTGTCATTGGGCCAATGAATGGAGGAATGAATTATCCTCCTGCATTTCGAAAAATGGAAGGTGGACTGGTGAAAGCGGTCATAGGTTTTGGACGTGCAGTATCTAGCTTTATGAATGTTGTTATCCCAGGCAAAGTCAAGGCAACAACTTTATTGGTTGCTAATGCGCGAACGAGGGACGCTCTACCGTCAAGTGTTCGAAAGGTTCCTACGATTGAGCTAGTTGAAAATGGTGTAGATTTATCACTGTGGAAAAAAGATTTGTCGAAAAAAGTTGCTCCAGAAGCAGAGAAATTTCAAAAAAAAGATCAACCAGATTTCACTCGTTTTGTATTTATCGGAAGGTTGGTCGATTGGAAGGCTGTTGATTTGTTGATAATCGCGTTTGCTAAGTTACTAGAAAAAACCCCTGCTCGGTTAGATATTATTGGAGAGGGAGATCAAAAAGCTAATTTGGAAGAAGTTGCTAGAAATTTAGGTTTGATCTCCCCTTCCATTGAGTTAAACCCTGATCCTTCCCAAGCGAAACTTTGTTTTTTGGGGTGGTTATCGCAAGCGGATTGCGCGAAACAATTACAAGGTTCTGATGTTTTGGTTTTACCAAGTTTGAATGAATGTGGTGGTGCTGTTGTACTAGAAGCGATGGCTCTATCCTTACCTGTGATTGCGACTAATTGGGGCGGCCCTGCAGACTATCTTGATGAGTCTTGCGGAATTTTGGTAAATCCAGATTCTAGGGAAGGATTGATTGATGGCTTGGCGGCGGCAATGTTCGATTTAGCAAATTCTCCTGAACTGCGACGATCGATGGGGAAAGCGGGAGCGGAAAAGGTGGTGAATTGTTTTGATTGGGAAAAGAAGGGAGATAAAATCCTAGAAATTTATCAGGATAGTATGGATCGATATGCCAAGGGGCAAAAACGTTAGAGGCGATCGTGCCTTTGACGAAGTCGGTCTCAACCAGCCAGATGAGGAACGACTGCACTTAGGCACCACACCAAACTACTTATCGCTAAACTTTAGGTCGAGGGGGAGCGAATCATCGATTGCGTTCCCATGGCAATCTTGTGATTGACCCTTATGCCAGCGGGTGTACGACCAACCCCGAGACGAGCTTTGGGTAGAAGTAGGTGCTTTTGGCAGGCATGCGTTCTTGGTGGAGCGATACCGTTCGAATGTGCTCGATTGTTGCGGGCATCACCATTGCGCCCAGTGGATATTCCAGATTTCCCTCCAATTGGCCGTTGAGACCATCGATGACTTCTTGGATAAGATGCACATACGTGGGCTTCGGCATGTGTTCTAGTCCGAGAAGATCTTCAAACACTAGGCGATGCAAAACGGCAACGCCTAGACCTTGCCAATCCGCTGAGTGTTCAGGCGAGATGGCAGCCATACGATCTGCTGCCGCTTGTTTCGCAGAAATCCTTGTCCATTCGTTAGACGCTTTGGAGTAGATGGCCAATATCAACTGCTCGTCTAGTCGGTCCATTTCAGCCCATACGGCACCCGCGCTTTCAGGCCCTGTTCCGACCAGTTCGCAATCAAAGTAGGGCGAGAGTTTCTCATGAAGTTGCTGGGTTGTCATCGCTGGAACTCCGGACAGCAGTCGATGCGTTGGCAAAACGACAAGTCCAGGATCGCACATGCTCACTAGCATCGTCAAAACGTAGTTTGCTGGATGCGCATCCGGGAGCGGCGATTGAGCGTTGAGTTCATCACGATAGTTGCAAGCCGTTTCGTATCGATGATGTCCGTCGGCAACGAACATATCCTTCTGGTCGATTAAGGCCATTACCTGCTGAATCGTTTTGACATCGCTAACAGGCCACATGCGATGAACGACCCCTAAGTGATCCGTGGCTTCCAGGCCATGTACGCCGGCGATCTTGGCTTCGAGTATTTCTTGGATTTCATTGTCGGGATCTGGATACAAACCGAAGATTTGCGACAAGTTGGCTTGGGTGGCACGGGTTAAACGCAAGCGATCATCTTTGGCTTTGGCGTGCGTTTCTTCGTGTGGATAAATGTTCCCTTCGCCGAATCGTTGAAGCCGGACGCGGGCCATAAAGCCACGCCGAGTTCGTTTTACGCCTGCGATCTCAAATTCTTGGTGGTAGATGTAAATTGCAGGATCAGGCTCGGTCTGAAAAATTCCTTCGTTCCGCCACGAGCGATAGATTCTAGCCGCTCTCTGGTAGATGGTGTTTTCGTCGAGATCTTCCTCTTCGCGTCGATTCAGCTCGAGCCTGAGAAAATTGAAGGGCGATAGGCTATAGAGGTGGTCTTGAAGCTGTGAATCGACCACGTCATAAGGGGGGGCAATGCAATTCGAGAGCGAGCCGACCTGAGCCAAATTATAGCGAAGTCCGCGAAAGGCTTGAATTTTTGGCATGTTTGGGTGGACCGCGTACATGAAAAAAGCCCGGTTTGGGGACCGGGCTATAGAGGTCGAAAAGCTACCCCGCTAGGACTCGAACCTAGGATAAGTGAACCAAAATCACTTGTGTTGCCAATTACACCACGGGGCAGTGTTTCTTCAAACGAAAACGGGTTTTCCACGTCTCGATGTCGAAGTGTATACACTCTTTAGAACCTTGACAACCCAATTATCGAACGTCTTTCGACCCGTTCCGGGAGATCGAAGATGGCACAGCAGATTCAAGGCCCATCGCAACGGTCATGCGAGCTCTTTTTCGCACAAGGTAATATCTAGAGGTGGGAGCACTGCGGAAGCTGGGATTTTCAAGAATCCACGCGAGATGCTTCAACTCTGGTGTTTGCCAGTCCATCACGCCAACAATGATGTCACCTGGAGTGAGTCTTGCTTTGTCCGCTGGACTTCCCGGTCGCACCTCGTTGATTCTCAGCCCACCGGTGTATTTGTAGCCCTCGCCCACCAACGCTAACGCCGAATCAGAAACGACGGAAAGACGAACCCCGAGTTGCTCCCAAGCCGCTCGATTGGTATCTCCCTCGACGCTACCCCCGGCTAACTTGATGGAGTGAGCTATCAAAATGCCGTTGCGCTCACAGCCCAATTGAACCGAATCTCCCTGGCGTTTATCAAGCAATGCTAGCTCGAGCTCAAGTCGATTGCGAACCGCTTGCCCTTCGACGCTTTCCACTCGATCCCCTGACTGGATCTCTCCTCTCGAACTGGAACCGTTGTCCGTCGAATCGCGAACGATAAGTTGATTCCCCTTATCGTTCAGATTTCGAGAAAAAGTAAGCCCGTGAGTGCCGGCTTCTCGATGGGCTGCCACCAAATCCGCCATAACTTCCAGAGCCGTATCGATCGGAATTGCAAAACCGATGCCTTGAGCCCCAACGCGTACTGCCACGTTGATACCGATGACATCACCTTCAATATTCAACAGAGGGCCACCTGAGTTCCCTGGATTGATGTCGGCATTGGTTTGTATCAGGTCGTTGTACTGTTGCGTTCCATTGACGGGAATGTCGCGATGAAGAGCACTGATGATCCCGACCGTGACGGTGTTTTGGTAACCAAAGGGATTTCCGATGGCGATGACGGTTTCGCCGCGAAGTAAATTGTCGCTTCTGCCGACAACAATGACTGGCAAATCCCTTTGGGTCGGGATTTTAATTAATGCCAGGTCGGTCTCCGGATCATAATTGATCATGGTGGCCACCGAAGTGCTGCCATCGGCGAGCGTTACTTCGATTCGTCCGACTTCCGCTACCACGTGGTAGTTGGTGATGATGTATCCACGGCGATCGATGATGACGCCGGTTCCCATGCCGTTGACTTCTTGCTTGGTCGATTGGCCAGAAGCAGAAGCGTTCGTAATGGTTTTGTTGCCTTGAATATTGACAACGGCGGGCTCGGCTTTTTGGATGGCTAAGACGACGGGAGTGCTTCGCGTTCCATCTGCATACACTCCCCCTAGGGAAGGTGAACCCAGGCAAATTGCCGTCATTAGCAACGCCTTGCGGACAAGCGAAGGCTGACGTTTCGTTAAGCTAAATCTCATGCTGGCCCGGGTCTAGTACTCGGAAGTATCGTAGCAATCCAACGCTTTGCGATCGCATGCTAGCATAGCTAACCTGGAATACGCATCTGACGTGGGTAGCATCGGTCGTTCATTTCCTACCGCATGATCGGGTCGTAGTGGCCTATCCACACTTCACCCATGCGGAGAACTTATCCCATTTATCCTAGTCCCCGGAGTCGGTACGCACCTCGTAGCTTTTAACCGTTTGAAATGACGCAGCTAAAACTTCGCTATAGTCGAAATGCTCAACGTCTTCACCGAGCAATTCAACCTCGTAGAATCCTTGGTAACCATACTTTTCGATGGTTTGCACGATGGCTGGCAGGGGGACCTTGCCGTGGCCTAGCAAGCATCGATTTTGCTCACCCATAGGCACCCGCTTGGAATCTCCAAGTTGCACCAAGCGTATAAACGGAACGATGGAAGGCAACCAATCGATCGCGTTCTGATCTTGGGCCATGTGATAGCTATCAAACACAATGCCGCAATTGCTCCTCCCTAGGGTTGCGATCACATCCAAGGTATCAGGGATGCTTGTTAAGAATGTGAACTCTTGAGCACAGCCGACATGCATCGGCTCAACAGCCAATTGGATTCCGACTGCCTGAGCCGCTTCGGCTAGTTCGGAAAGGGCTTTTGTTAAGATCCGTTTTGCGTGATTGCGAGTGTGGCCTGATCGACTTCCCGCTAGAACAACAAGACAATCCGCACCTAACTGCGACGCCACATCGACTGCGTCGAGCGCATCATGCATGGCTTCACTAAAGGTTCTGCCATCATTTCCCGTAAACCCCCCGGCCCAATTCAGCGACGATACTTTCATGCCGCTATCGAGCAAGAGTTCGCGTCCTTTGGCTTCACCGCAATCGGAAAGCTTGGGTCGCCATACGCCCAACGCCGTAAAGCCATGCTCCTTGTACCTAATAACGTCCTCTTCGAAACTCCATCGATAGGTGGAAATTTCCGAAACAGCCAGACGTGACGTCCATGTTGTTGGCATCGAATCTTCCTAAAAGTGGAGAACAGCAATCAGCTGACAGTGAGTCTCTTGCACTACCGTGAGTCTCTTGCACTAAAGGGTGTCGCAAGTGTCTACACGTGCTCGCAAGTATCTACGTACGGACCTGGAAGTAAAGCAGGGTGACGAGCCATTGGTCGATTTTGTTGAGATTGCGGAGGAATTGTCGCCCATTGTTTGCGCCAATCGGCATTCTTGGTTGGTCCGACGATTCGCTGCCTGGCTACCAACGGAGCAAACTACCAACGGAGCAAACGAGGTGGCGATCGCCAGCCCTGCTTGCTTTGCAGGCATGTCGCTTGCTTTTTTTTGTGCACCGCAGCATTGCCTGCGGATTATTTACGAGAAATGAAAGCCATGAAATTCCTCAAAAGAAATTTTTTGCGGCAATTTTATGGCCTTTCGGTCGTGAATTGGGTTCGCAAACCGATATTGGCGCTGCAATGGATTCAATTCGTGCACCTGGCAACCCACTTTGGCAGATGTTTGGTACGAGAACTGCATCTCCAGAAATTCAACGGGAGACGGATGTTGGGCGTGTGTGTGTGTTTGACAGAATGTTTTCGCCGGTACAAATGGCACCGCGGCTGATCCGAAGCTGGCTGGAGGAGGGAGAGGACCTTCGGCTGATTTTGGAGATTCCGCGGTGCCTTTTTTCGTTTTAATTCTCGAAGTTTTCAGTTTTTTCTGAAGATGGCGAAACGTCGCGATCGAAGTCGTGTTTCCGTTAAAAACGGCATCATTGTTTGGGTGCTTTTGACTTCTCTCGTCACGTTTATCTCCCCCGAGGTCACCAAATGCGTATTTCTGTTGCGTTGTCTAGGTTATTTCTGGTTGGCTGCATCCTGATGGCTGCAGCACCGCTCTCGATGGCACAAGGGGGCCGTGGAGGAGCTGGTGGTGGTCCCGGCGGCGGAGGTCGCGGTGGGTGGGGCGGTGGTGGATTTGGAGGCGGCATGGGAGGTGGCGGGTTATTCTCGCTGACTCAAATCACGGAAGTGCAAGCGGAACTTAAGATCGACGAAGATCAAAAGAAGGAGCTAGAGTCAATAGCCAAAGAAATGAGGGACGCGAGAACGGCGATGATGCCAGCACTAGCGGACGGCGGTCGTCCAGATATGACGAAATTGAGAGAACTCATGCCAAAGATGGCAGAGATGCAAACCAAATTTGAGGGGAAGTTGGAAGAAGTCCTCGACCCAAAGCAAATGGACCGACTTTTGGGGCTTTTTGTACAGCGTGACGAAATTCGGACGCTCTCGAACGCGATGGTTGCAGCCAAGCTGAAAATAACCGACGAACAGAAGGCTGAACTTGCAAAAATTGAAAAGGCAAATGGCGAAGCAATGATGAGTGCAATGAGTGGTTTCGCTGGTGGTGGAGGCGGTGGCGGTGCAGGCGGGGACATGAGAGAAAAGTTTCAAGCCATGCGCAAGGAAAACGAAGAAAAAACAATGAGTGTTTTGACCGCCGAACAAAAGAAAACCATGGAAGACATGAAGGGTGCGAAGTTTGAGTTTCCACAACGTGGATTTGGTGGTCCTGGTGGTCCAGGCGGCCCTGGTGGAGGACGAACGCGTCCCGGAACAAACTAGTAAATTCAAATATTCGATTGAATCTGATTGATTGTTTTCAAAGAGGTTGGGACACTATCCCAACCTCTTTTCGTTTCGATCCCGCAAAAAAGTTTGAAACTAAGCAATGCCACATCTCTCTTTTGCTCTCCTGATCTACCTGTTGTTGATCGACCGACCAGCCTTAGGGGATGGGCCAGATTTTTCAATCTCGGAACGGGCCAAGCAAATTCACCGAGCAAGTTACGTCTGGGACGGCCACAACGACCTACCTTGGGCGCTGCGAGAACGCAATGATCTCCGCATCGAAAGAACGGACCTCAACAACGAACCCAAACTACATACGGATATCCCAAGATTGCGTGCGGGCAATGTAGGCGCGCAGTTTTGGTCGGTGTTTGTACCATCGAAGACAAGGCACACCGGAACCGCCTTTCAAACCACGATCGAGCAGATCGATTGTGTTTACGCTTTGGTCAAGAAGTATCCCGATGTTTTCGAAATTGCATTGAACTCGAACGATGTTGAACGCATCCGAAGCTCAGGGAAAATTGCTTCGTTGATGGGGGTTGAAGGGGGCCATTCCATCGAAAACTCCATCGGCAAGCTGAAGGAACTGTTCGCTCGTGGAGCTCGCTACATGACGTTAACACATGGTGACACCCTCGATTGGGCGGATGCAGCCACGGACGACTCCAAGAGCGACGGACTATCTCCCTTTGGCGAAGAGATCGTTCGTGAGATGAACCGAATGGGAATGTTGGTCGATTTGTCCCACGTATCACCTGCCACGATGTCCGATGCCTTGGATATCACTACGGCTCCTATCATCTTTTCTCATTCCTCTGCTATGAGCATTGCCAACCATCCTCGCAACGTTCCTGACGATATTCTTCGCCGTGTCAAATCGAACGGCGGAATCGTAATGATCAACTTTTTTTCGGGATTCGTGGTTCCGGAATCGGCTAAGAACATGAAAGACATGTTCGGTGTTCGACGTGAGTTTGAGAAAGAGTTTGGAAGCGATTCCGATTTGGCGAAGAACGCGATGCTCAAATGGCGGTCTTCCCATCCCATTTATCCCGGCGATGCCTCGATCGTGGTGGAACACATTGATCATGTCGCCAAGATTGCTGGCGTAGAGCATGTTGGGTTGGGTAGCGACTACGATGGTATCGAAGTAGTCCCCAAAGGGCTCGAGGATGTTTCGACGTATCCTTTGCTCACCGAGTTGTTGCTGCGCAAGGGTTACTCCGAGAGTGATATCCATAAGATTATGTCAGGTAATATGATGCGAGTCTTGAAAGCATGTGAAGGAGCAGCAAAACCATGATAACTAGGTCCCTCTGCAAGTTGTGCGTCGTTGCTCTCTCGTATTGCCTTGCGAGCTCGATGGTTCTCGCTGAGACGAAAATCATTGGCAATATCACCTTCACTCTGGCGGAAGGTCTTGACATCGAACGAGTTGCTGACGAGTCGCTGATTCAATGGCCGATTGCAGCGACGTACCACGAGACAGGTGACTTGCTCATTTTGGAGTGCCATTGGATTCGCGGCATCGACAAGAAAAAGCAGCTCGAGTCTAAACCGCACAAGATCGTTCGACTGTCCGATACAGATGGTGATCGCAAGTACGATAAGCGAACTGTGATTGCAGATGGGCTGGGTTTCCCCGAAGGGATTATGGTTCTAGGAAACGATCTGCTAGTAACCTCGCCGCCGCAGATACTGCGACTGGCCGACAAAGATAACGATGGTTTCTTTGAGTCTCGCGAAGTGTGGTTTGACGGAGCGACCGTGACAGGCTGTGCGAACGACCTGCATGGCCCCATGATGGGGCCCGATGGTTGGATTTATTGGACCAAAGGTGCTTTTGCCGAACAGAATCATGAACTGCTCCAACGTGAAGACAAATCCGACGGGGAATTCGCACCTTCCAAGGCTGCACACATCTATCGTCGTCATCCAATGGGCGGCCCCATCGAACGACTCATGAGTGGCGGCATGGACAATCCGTCCGATCTCACTTTCTCGCCCGAAGGCGAACTGTTCTTTTGCTCTACGTTTTTGCATAATCCCGGCAATGGCTTGCGAGATGGAATCGCGCACTCGCCTCGTGGTGGGCTCTTTGGGAAACGACATCAAGTGATTGATGGACTCAGGTCCACGGGGGAATTGCTGCAACCTATCGCCAATCTGGGGCCTGCCGCACCTGCGAGTGTGAACTACTTGGTCTCGAATGCGATTGCAAACACCGCGTGGTATCCGCTGGCCGAAGGTGACGCAGTAGGTAACATCGATACGAATCGATTCTTGGTGTCGGCCCAATTCAACTTGCAGAAGGTGGGATTACATCGATTGATTCCAATCGGATCGAGTTTCGAAACGGAGACGCACGACTTGGTATCGGCCGATCGAATCGACTTTCATCCCGTCGACATCCTTGAAGAGCTCGATGGCAATTTGCTCGTGTTTGACACGGGCGGATGGTACGACTTGTGTTGCCCCAGTTCGGGAAGCGAACAGTTCGTTGCACGCGGTGGCATCTATCGTTTAAGTAGGGGAAATGACAAAAAGGGTTCGAAAATCTTGAATCCCGGCGTCGTCAAACACCAAGATTTCGAGGCAGACGAGCAGAAAAGATCCATGTGGGCGATTGCTCGTAATATCACTGCAGGTGATGACTCCGATGAAAAAGCAGGAACGATTATCTCTCGGCTAGCGGACCCAGATCCGTCGATCCAACAGACTGCAGCCCACATTGTTGGTTTGAATCGGTGGGGAGTTGCGCGGGGGGATTTGGAACGGGTTCTACAAAGTGAATCTTCGCCGGCTGTGCGCGCCGCGATGGAATCGCTCGGTGTGGTTGGCAACGCAGAGAGCATTGTCCCCATTTTGACCGCCCTGAATCGATTCCCAGACGATCGCTTTATGATGCATTCTGCGATCTACGCATTGATGGAAATCGGTGCGACGAACGAGGTGATCCGCGTTGCCAAAGAGACGGGTCATGTCCATGAGCGATATGCGACTCTCTACGCGCTCAACCAACTCGGCAAACTGACGGATGAGTTGTTGCCGTTGCTGGTCGAATGCTTGACGAGTTCGAACGCTCGTTTGCGTGAACTGTCGCTCAAGTGCTTAACGTCCCGTCCTCAAGGGTTGTCAATGTGTGTGCCATTCCTAAAGACTGCTTGGGAAAACGAAAACGCCAATACACTTGCCGCTGGCTCATCCATATTGCAGCTAGGGATTGCAAACGAATCGATTCGTGAACTTGTCGCTGAGTGGATACGTTTGGGGCCGACGTTGTCCCTCATTCGAAGAGACTGGCTTCTAGATTGTATACAGGACATGGGTGGTGTCTCGATTCCGAATGAATGGGGTAAAGCCATTATAACTTGGATGAACGTAGCCAAGGAAAAGGAATCGCTCGTCAAGCTTGCGAACGCGATTAAGAACGCCAAATTTGCAGAAGGAGATCGCGAAACCGTCGCCAAAGCTATTCGAAGTCGCGCCGAGGGGTTGCTCGATTCGCCACAAGTCGCAATTGCTTTGTTGGCTGCGTGTCCTGCTGTTTCACAACCGCAAACGTCAGGATGTGCTACGGTCATCATTGAACAACTTGTTGCACCTGATGGAATCAACGTTGCGCAAGCGGAGGTGGCGCTGAGCCGTTCGACGATCACCAAAGAGTCGGCAAATCAGCTTTTGCAATCGCTTGCTCAGATTCCACCTTTGCAACTGCAATCCGCTATTGACGCATCGCTGCGTTGCGAAGACGCGTCGATCGATCTCGCTATGTTGGAAAAGCTGCCAAATGTACCGGCTACCAAGACGTTGGCAGTGGAAAGACTGATGGCAAGCCTAGGTAAGAGGTCGGACGAACACAAGAATAAATGGACATTAATGCTGCAAATGGTAATGGCTCCTCCGGACGATATCGTTCAGAGCTTGGATGCATGGTTGGAGCGATTACCGAAAGGGGATTCGGTCCGTGGGTACCAAGTATTTCGAAGCGCAAAAGCGGCATGCAGCAGTTGTCATCAGGTTGGGTACATTGGTGGCCGTTTGGGGCCCGAATTAAGCCGCATTGGAAAAACGCGTACCCGACGTGATTTGGTTGAAGCTATTGTCTTCCCAAGTTTTCGAATGTCTCAAGGCTATTATCCGGTTCGCATTCGAACCGTCGACGACGCTGTTTTTAACGGTATTTTTTCGAAGCAGACCGATTCCTACGTTGAGCTGCTTTGTGGGGCGGATAAAGTTTGCAGAATTGCAACCGAAGAGATTGCGGAAAAAAGTGAAAGCAAGTTGTCCGTAATGCCAACGGGACTAGAGCAACAAATGAGCCTGGCTGAATTCGCGGACTTGATTGCATTCTTGGAATCTAAAAAATAGACATGCATCAAGCCTGATACAGCCAAGAGAGATTGGTAACGAGAATTTTGTTGCGAAACTCCCGTTGAATTATTGACCAGCAAGCCGCCATTCGAGACAATCTTTGGTTGACTACTTTGCGGTCGATGTTCCTTGAGAAGAGCGATACCATGTCTCACTCACCCAAACCTGTTTCGCAAAATTCCGAGGAGTTGCTGGAGCGGGGGCGATTGACTTTGCGTGCGATACAGTATCGCGAACAGGCTGCACTCTACCGAGCGGAAGCGACGAGTTTGCAAGCAGCAATGCTCCAGGCGGAGAAGGGAGATGTGACGTCGCTTGAGCAGTGGCTCGATTTGAAATCGGGTCAGTTTTTCGACGGTGTCGATCCGATGATAAGTCCGGCGTTGGCGAGTCCGGCGTTAACGAGTCCGGCGTTGACGAGTCCGGCAACACTGGTCGCTTCCATCCCATTGTCGCTTGAGGCTCAGGACCTGGGACTTCCAGTTTGTACGATCGCAGCGGTCGAGACACCGGAGGCGTGCGTTAAAAGGTCTCCTTGGGCGAGAATGGAGCGAGCAGCCTTAGCAAGGCTTGGTGCCGAGGGGGATGTTCCCGAGCCAAGTGCCGAGAAAATGGTTGAGACGCTTGCCATTTCGGAATCGCTTCGAAAGGCGTTGGAGGTTGTTGATCGTGAATCTCCGAATGGGAACAAGAGGCCATGGTGGAGGGCGGCTTACGTTTGGGTCAGTTTGGTATTGCATGCCGGTATCGTTCTAGGATTGAGTGCGATCATCATTTCGGCAGTCAAGAAACCGCAGATTTTATCTATCGTATCTGCCGCAGTTGAGGCGGATAGCGTTTTGACGGAGGCACCCATGGAGATGATCTCCGAGCTTGAGACGACGGCTACAGATGCAACGCCCTCCACGCCCAATCTGAATATGTCGGACATGGTGACCGATGTCGCATTGCCCTCTCTTCGAGTCGATGTTGGAACAGCACCTTTCCAAGAGTCTAGTGCTTCGTCGTCAGTGCTCGGTGCCGCGTCTGAAATGGCACATGCCATGTTGGGTAGCAACATGGTGGCTGGTGCAGAGTTTTTCGGAGCGAAGGCAACGGGAAACACGTTTGTTTATGTTGTGGATAGCTCACCCAGCATGCGACGCGATGGAGCCTTCGAGAAAGCCAAGAACGAAATGATGCGTTCGCTCACCTCAATGAAGCCGAAACAACGTTACTTCATCAGCTTTTTTGGCAAGGAGATCGACCCAATGACATCGAAATCGGGCACCGTTGAGAAATTCCCGGTTTATGCCAAACCTGAAAATATTTCGCAAACAATCGACTGGATGCGCCAAGTTCAGGTACAAAAGGATGGATGGCCGCCGAACGAAGCATTGGCGCAGGCGATCGCAATGCAACCCGACGGAATTTTTTTGTTGTTTGATGGTGATACGAAAGTCGATGTTGCCAAGTTTTTGCGACGAGAAAACCGAACCGATGACATTCTCTCGGCTGGGGCACCGAAGGTAGCGATTCACGTGATCCATTTTTTTCAAGATGAGTTCCAAAAGCAGATGAAACAAGTCGCTGAAGAGAATGGAGGCACTTATCGATTTGTGCCTCGACCGGAACGGCCTTCCAATAAGAAACGTTAGTGTGAGGGCGTGAGAGATGGTAACGGACCGCATGGCTAGACCGCAATCAAGAGAGAGCTTTCAATCGGTGATCGCGTTTTGCGTTAGCACATCGATGCACATGGCGATCGGTCTCACGCTAGCCTTTATGTTGGTCGCGCCCCAAGGCAATGGTAGTAAGACTTTGCGATTGAGCATGACCGCCGAGCAATCGTCCCAAGAGATTGCTCCGCTCGAGATTTCCGTTCAGCCACAGCCGGAAGTTCTCGATACGCCCATGGATCCGTCGCTCGATTTAAAGATCGAATCAACGTCCGTGGAGCTGAAAGCGTTATTGGATAGCTCGCGGACTGGATCGGAAGGAACGGTTCGAACCAGCGTCGTATCACCGGCGGTTGAGTCCGCACCTGGAGCGATAGCGAATGAATCTGCTAAGAAGGCCAAATCGAAATCACGAGCCTCGTTTTTTGGGGCGGAAGCAGATGGCAATAAATTTGTGTTTGTGATCGACTCGTCAGGGTCGATGCGAGGAACGCGTTGGCAGGCCCTTTGTACAGAACTCATACGAGCGCTTCAAAGTCTTTCACCGGATCAGGAGTTTTTCGTTATCAGTTTTGACGCATCCGCTCACCCCATGTTCGGAACGGCACCACCCAAAGGCGAATTTCTTACAGCAACGTCAAAGAATGTTAGGCGAGTTCAGAACTGGATTCGTTCGATTGAACATGGTAGAAACACTTTCCCATCATCGGCCGTAGGCATGGCCATGAGGCTCAAGCCGGACGCAATCTTTTTGCTTTCGGACGGTGAAATTGCCGACAACACAATTGAGGATCTGGAGACGTGGAATCAAGTCGTGGACAACGATGGTTATCGCAAGACGCTTGTGCCGATTCATACGGTATTGCTGCACAGCCAAGTTGGGTATGCCACACTCGAGCGAATTGCGAATGAGAATTCAGGCACTTTCACTCCGGTTCGCGCTCGTCCATAATTCTGATGCTTGCGAGATCAAGAAGATAACGTCACCCGTTGTTCGCGCAAGTTGTTCATACCAATGCTTGTCCTAGGTTTTGAAAGGGCGAATCCGCGCGTCGCAAACCATGCAATCAAGGTGATCGCGATACCAACGCTAAGCGTAAACCAGGTTGACGTATAAGCCAAATGCCCATCGCTATGCTCAATCGCCCAGGATAACCAGTGCGGCGAGTGGATACCACGGCTGGAGCACGAGGCGAGAATCATGGAAATAGAATTGTGCGTCGCATGAAATGCAATCGTGCTTGCGACTCCACCTGATCGATAAGCAATCCAGCCGATCATCACACCCATGACGGATGCCGTGATCGTTTGCTGCAAAACTCCATGCGAAAGTCCGAAAAATGCGGCCGTCACGAGTATCGCTCGCAAATGTCCGCCATTCCGTTGGAGTCCCGCGAAAAGGAAGCCTCGGAAGACCAGCTCTTCGCAGATTGCAGGTATCAACGCGAGCATCAGTAGCACTTGCCAAATGGGTGTACTTGAGACGATGGAATCGAATTGCATCAGCATCGAGGTCGTTTGTTCGCCAAGCTTGTACTCATTACCAACCGCTGCCGCAAAAGCCAAATAAGTTGGGTGCAAGCAAACCGCCAACGACGCGGCTGCCAACATCTCAAGTGGACGCGGTCGATGCAGTCGGAGCGCCTTTCGAACGGAACGGGTGAGCATTGTTGCCATGATCAGAGCCGGAGCTAAGATGATTCCCACCTGAATGAAAAGGGTCGACTGGACCACGCTTGTCCAGCTCAGGGGCATTCCGCTCATGGATAAACGACCATAGAACAAGCTGACTAGGATCAACAAACCGCAGAAAATCGATTCGTTGGACGTTGGAGTGTCTTCGCGTTGGCGCCAGAAGTTTCTTATCCACTGTGCCACCGACGATCGTTCGCTATCGCGGAACATTACGCTTTCACTTTCAAATTGTCGTATCGCCCATCGCTTCGAAAGGAAACAACAAAAGAGCGTGACGGCAATCACCGTCGGTAGGTGCAACAATGCAAGGCCATACTCGCCGTCTATCAAGGCTCGCGACAGAAGTACCGCTCCGGTGACCGGAATTACGCTGGTACCGGGTGATAGTGTCGCTCCGGGAATCATCGGCAACATCACCAACGGCATACCAACGAGTAACAGCGGCATCAAATAGTATTGCCCCTCTTTGGTGCTCCGTGCCAAGCTCGCGACCGCAAGTGCCAGGGCACTGAACATCGCAGAAATTGGAATGACCAACAGGATCAACCAACCCATGGAATGCAATGGCAACGGGCCGAGCGATGCAACCATATCGGTAGCCCCAAGTTGCGAGAATTGTGTCATCACGATAGAAGTCGTCGTGTGCATGCTCGCTAAATTGAGCAAGGCAGTTCCGACACTAAAGCACATAATGGTTAGCAACTTGCCCCACACGATTTCTTTTCTACGGGCCGGGCTACACAACAGCGTTTCAAGAGTACCTCGCTCCTTTTCCCCAGCGCAAAGATCAATCGCTGGATAAAATGCGCCCGTCAATGCCCAAATCAGCATGACGAATGGCAATATCTTGGTCCAAACCAACGCCCTCTTCACCTCAGGGGGAGAAACATCCAGTTGTCGGATCGCAAGCGGATCGACCAAGGCTGTTCCCAATTCCGTCCATGCGAGCTGTGTGCGGATCCAGCTTAGGTGCCAACCTTCGAGCTTTTCGGCCAGCAATCGAATCGCAAGTTGCGACCGCTCCCAACGTTGGTTGCTCAGAATGACAAGTGGATTATCAGAAATGGAATTGTGATAGCCGGGCGGAACCCAAATGACAGCATCGCAATGAACTTGTCGCAAGAGTTTCTCTGCCGCTTTCCCATCGACAACGTACGATTGCGTTGATTTGTTTTTGACTGCGGAGTTGGTTTGTGCTTGGACCGAATGAAATTGTGCAAGTGTCGCGCCGATTGCGTCGTCAACGGTCAGCGTTTTCCACCGTATTTGGCTTGGATCGGACGATTCCAAGATCAAAGGCGAATCGCTAGGCCAATTCTCATTGCCAAATATGCCGATCGAGACGTGCTGCTCGCGATGGAATTGCGCTACTTGCATCATCACCATCCCCATCAACGGATAGAGCAACAGCGGGAGTATGCAGATCGTGAACATCGTCCTACGATCTCTCAATTGATCGCGAACTTCGCGATGGAAAATCAATTTTACATGGGACCAATTCATGGTGCACTGCCTTGCGCGAAAGTGGGGGCGTTGAGTGTCCGCATTCCTAGGCCAATAGGTGGTTTAGTATGGAAATGTCCCTTGTCCCCTTTGGTGAGCAATTGAAAGAACAGTTCTTCGAAGTCATTTTGTTCATGACGATCTGCCAGTTCCTCTAACGTTCCGGTATCAATCAGTTTCCCTTTGTAGATGATCGCGACATGGTCGCATAATCGTTCGACTTCGCGCATGATATGCGTTGAGTAAATGATGCACTTGCCTTGATCTCGCAAGTCCATGACGATGGACTGCAACGCTCTTGCAACCACCACATCAAGTCCGAGCGAAGCTTCATCGAAAATCAATACGGGCGGGTCGTGAATCAAAGCGCGCGCGATCGAGACTTTCTGTTTCATCCCGGTCGACATTTTTGCGCCGGGGCAATCTCGAAACTCTTCCATTTGGAGTGTGCGAAATATTTTTTCCATCCGGGGGTAGAGTCGATCGGCTGGCAAGGCGTAAAGCCGTCCAAAGTATTCGACAAGTTCCCATGCGCTCATACGGTCGTAGATCGCTGTGTTGTTCGAAACGAAACCGATCGAATGCCTAACGAGGTCCGCCTGCTCGGAGACATCAAAATTATAGATCCGCACGGACCCTGATGACGGTCGAAGGATGGTGGCCAAAATTCGCAGGGCGGTTGTCTTGCCTGCTCCGTTCGGACCGAGGAGTCCGAAGACTTCTCCCGCCTTCGCCACGAAACTTACGTTGTCGAGCGCCTTGAATTCACCTAGGGCGGTATCTGGATAGTTCTTACATAGGTTTTGAACTTGAACAAAATCCATAGATCGCTCTGGGTACCAAAAATAGGACTCGGTGATTTGCCATGCATTCACCTACATCGCTTACCTGTGTCGTGCGCGACTCCGTAGCAATCAAATAAGAAAGTCCGGCAGTATTCGTACGATTTCTCGGAGCATCCGTTACAACCGTACTGTCTGAGACCTAGAACCTTGCAAGCATCAAGGGGCACGTTTTCGCAGTTTGCGTTGAAGCGATCTTCGATGAATCCCCAATCGCCTGGCAGCTTCCGAGATGTTGTTACTGCAATCTGCCAAAACGCGATGTATGTGCTCCCATTCGGCTTGTGCCAGGGTTGGAACCAAAATCTCGTCATCGCTTTCAACAATCGGAACCTCTGTCCCGCCTCGCTTGAAAGCGTTCAAGATGTCATCCGCATCTGCGGGCTTCGGCAAAAAATTGACGGCACCCAATCGAATGGCATCAATGGCTGTCGCGATACTACCAAAACCGGAAAGAATCAAGACTTGAACTTCCGGGCGAATAGCCTTGAGGTCCGCGATAACGGTTAGTCCTGTTCGGCCTGGCATTCTTAGATCGACCACCGCCAAATCCGTTGGGTCCAATCGGTATACCGCAACAGCCTCGTCGCAGGTACCCGCCACGCTCACACGAAAGCCCCGTTCCAGAAAGGCTTCTGCTAGTCGATCGCGCAGGATGAAGCTGTCGTCGACCAGCAAGATGCTTCGGCAGTCCTGATCGGTAGAGTTTGACAATATCCTATCCCATACATTTTTCGAGCAGTTTCTTCGTCGCCATGATTCCTTCGTCGGGACTCAATCGGTTGCCTTCGTATTCGATGCCTACCCAGCTATGGTATCCTGCGTCCAAAACGATCTTCATCATTCTTGGGAAGTCGATCTTAGTCTCGTTCCCATTTTCATCAAAGTCATAGCTTTTTGCGCTAACTGCCTTTGCGTGAGGCATCAAGTCGGTTACCCCTTGATAGCGATCATACTCATAGAAATTTCCAAAATCTGGAAGGGTTCCGCAATTGGCAACGTTCGCTAAACGAATGGTTTCGGCAAGCCATTTGCCATTGGAACTGAGTCCCCCGTGGTTCTCAACAATAACTCCAACATCGAGCGGTTTGGCGTATTCGGCTAATCGACGCAATCCATCCGCTGCGAGCTTCTTGCCCTCTTCGTAGTCGCCATCCTTCTCCGTCTGAGCGTTCACGCGTATGGAATGGCAACCGAGAAACTTGGCAGCTTGAACCCACTTGTAGTGGTTTTCGACTGCCTGCGTTCGCTTTGCCTCATCCTTGTCACCCAATGCACCTTCGCCGTCGATCATGATCAGAACGTTGGTGACACCCAGATCATTCGTGCGCTTCTTCATTTCGGCTAAATACTTTTCGTCTTTTGCCTTGTCCTTGAAAAACTGGTTTACATACTCGACGGCATCGATGCCGAATTTCTCTTTGGCAATTTTAGCGAAGTCGAGATTGTCTATCTCTTTTTTGAACAGCGGCTTGTTGAGTGACCATTGGGCTAAAGAAATCTTGAAGGGCTTTTTGTTTTCGGTTTTGGCGAAGGAGTTCGCATTGGTTACTGTCATCGCAGTGACTGCAGCGGCCGAGGCAGTGGACAAAAAAA
>JAIPFP010000057.1 GCA_021736575.1 Pirellula sp.
CGGTGACGAAACGATTGTGTCCGTGGGTTTATCGGTGCTCGCGGCCATAGATCGTCGAGCCGCGCTGGCCCATTTCCATTCAAGAACAGAATCGCAAAAGCCGCTTCGCTTGGGATGCGATTCAATGAACCGCATTACTTCGAGAAGCGACGCGTCATCTTGAACTGGAAAGGAACGAAAGCGGCGTTCGTAAAGTCCACCTGTGCTTGCCCGTCTTGGATGCGTGTGCCAACGCGCCGAATGCGTGACGGTCATCCAGGCAATCAGTTTTGACAAATCTCCATCTCGGCGAGGCGTTAGGACCAAATGCCAATGTTTAGGCAAAACGCAGTAAGACAGCACTCGAGGTTCGAATCGCTCGACCGCCTCCGCAAGAACAGTCACGAACTCTTCGTAATCATCGTTCGATCGGAATATCCCTTTGGGCTGGAGTCCGCGACAAACCACGTGGTAAACGTATCCGCCCAAACTGATGCGAGGTGGCCTACCCATCTTTCAATTCCATTGCGGATCGATGGGGACATCGGAGATTTTCTCGTCTGCCGCCAGGATGTTTTGGCCAATCAGTCGGACGAGACTCTCCCATAATTGCGAATCGGTACTGAGAACCAGATCTGCATCGATATCGGTAACCAGCCAACTGCCTGTATCAAGTTCCTGTTCGAGTTGACCTGGCCCCCAACCCGCAAAGCCATCGAACAGCTTCAACTTCGCGTCCTTGCAACCAAATAGCTTCATCAATTCATTTTGGTCGCTACATATCTTGAGGCCGCTGAAGCATTCCTCTCCGCCAAACTGCAATTGATCGTGCAAAGCCACGAGTGGGCCATCCACTGGTCCGCCGCAATAAAGAGGTCCATCGTGCACGCAGTGCAAATCACAAACCATCGACACAACTTTATCGAGTCGAAAGTCGGTCGGGCGATTCAGAATAAGACCGAACGAACCCTCATCATTATGTCGCACAAGAAAGACGACCGATCGGTAAAAATCGGGATCGTCCATAAAGGGGGATGCGAGCAAGCAGTTTCCTTGAAGTGATCTGCACATCGTCTTGTCTCTGTGAAAACGAAAAGGAACGGCACTAAGAGTCGACCCATTGTGGAGCGATCGGGCTCTCGGTCTGTAATCGTACCATTTGTTGATACAATCCATGTTGCTCCAACAATTCAGAATGTGTTCCGCATTGAACAATTTGCCCTGCGTCCAACACTAGAATCTGGTCCGCGTGGATGATGGTGCTCAATCGATGCGCGATGACAAATGCAGTTCGTTGATCCAGCAAAAGGGCCAAACTGCCTTGAATCAAGCGCTCGCTTTCGCTGTCCAAATTACTGGTGGCTTCGTCGAGGATCAGAATCTTGGGGTCGGCCAACAAGGCGCGGGCAATCGCAAGTCTCTGGCGTTGTCCGCCGCTCAGTTTGAAGCCGCGTTCACCGATGAGAGTTTCGTAACCATTCGGGGACTTCGAGATAAACTCATCGGCAGCCGCCGCTTTGGCCGCTTCGATGACTTCCGCTGTCGTCGCGCCGCGGCGACCGTACGCGATGTTCTCCGCGATCGAACCATCAAACAGAAAAACGTCTTGTTCGACGACTCCGAGCAGTTGGCGGTAGCTATGCAGTTGGACATCTTTCAAGTCGACGCCATCGATCAAAATACGACCCTGTTCCGGATCAAAGAATCGAGCGACCAGATTGCAAAGCGTTGTTTTCCCCGCACCGCTTCGACCGACGATGGCGATGGTTTGGCCGGCCAATGCATGAAGATTGATATCCTTGAGAATCCACTGTTCGCCTTCTGGGTAGCGGAACGATACCGACTCAAATCGAACATCTCCGCGTACTTGTTTGCGTTCCAAGCGAATGGCCCCCTCGCGATCCTCCAGCTCCTTGGGGGTCGCTAAGACATCCAAAATCCGGTCTAAACCCGCAAGGTTGTTTTGGAATTGGACTGCACTTCCGGTTAGTGTCGCGATCGGACCAAGCAACATCGTTAAGTAGACCAAGAACATCATCAAGTCACCGAGGGTCAGTTGCGACTGCAAAATTTGCCAACCCCCGTAGACCAATAAGCCCGTCGACGCGAGTGGAATGATGACTTCCCAAACGATTTCGATCAGCCGTGTTCGCCACCAAACCAATAACTGTTGGCGAACAAGGACATGGTTTCCCTTAATATATCGCTGTGTTTCGTTGCGTTGTCGAGCGAACGTACGAACCACGCGAATCCCACCAAACGTCTCGGTCGTATTTGCGTCGACGCGTTGTCGACGTTGTCGGACGTCTCGATACAAGGGGCGAATCGAATAGATCCACGTGCGATGACTGAAATAGACGGCGGGCAATAACAAGATTCCAGCCGCCAAGAGCCGCCAGTCGACCAGAATCAATACGATCAGGCTCCCTGTCAGTTGAACGATGGCTTGCCATGGGTTGTAGATCATGCTGAAGATCAAATCTGCGATTCCGCCAGCATCTTCGCGTAGCAGACTTGTCGCGCCGCCCGATTTCAAATGCTGGATCTTGTGCAAAGGCATATGCAGCATGTGTTCGAATACGCGTCCCCGAATGGTCATTTGAACTTGATTGAGGGCTTGAGTGCACGCCCATCGGCCCCATAAGTGAACCATCGTGCGAACTAAGGTCACTGCGGCCACCATGCCAGCGATCCAAATCAAGATCATGAACGGGGACGGATTCCCAAGCGTCGAAGCGAGCCAACTAGGTAGTGGTTTATTCGGAACCGTCAAAGCGCAATCGATTGCTAGCTTGGTTCCAAGAGGCGGAAGCAGGGAAAGCAATGTCGAGACGGTGAGAGTTGCCAAGGCAAAGGCGATTCGGCCACGAAAGCCTCTCAATTGGCCCCAAAACTCGATGAAGAGTCGCCAAAAGCTTCGATGCGATCGCGACACGAGCGCATCTTTGTCTTTCCCGCTCATCGTGGAGTGGAAAGAGTCAATCTCGGTGGTTTTTTTCTTTTCCTTTCGGCGTTTTCGAAGCTCTTCAAGGTACTCGCGGTATTCAAATCGGCTCGTGGGCATTAGGGAGAACTTTGGGTAACAGAATTCATTCGAGTCATGGGTGAAAATTTTCGGCAACCGGATTGCCGTATCGGATACGCCGAACCTCAGGGAGATTCTACCGCTTGCAACCACTTTCGCACAGAAGTAAGGCGGACACCTTGGAGCCTAAGGGTGGAACATTTTCGACGACTTCTTGACTATTCTGCATCCGGCGGGACCTCTATTGCGAATTCTCTATCACTGTCAGGACACCTGCGCGGAGTTAGTGTCAAAACTGAGTGTTGGAAAACAAAATAGGGATTGCGATGATGAAAGTTTGGAATGGTTGTTGGCTCGCTCTGGCTGCATGCGGATTCGTATCCGCAAGCGTTTCTGCGGCCGACATTGTCGATACCGCTGTCGGGGCTGGCAAGTTTAAGACACTCGCGGCTGCCTTGGGCGCAGCCAATTTGATTGATACTCTGAAGGGCCCTGGGCCGTTTACCGTTTTCGCCCCGTCCGATGACGCTTTCGCAAAGCTTCCGGCCGAAACAGTTGGGGAACTCCTCAAGCCCGAGAACAAAAGCAAACTGGCTGGCATATTGACTTATCACGTTGTTCCCGGCAAAGTGTTGGCCAAACAAGTGGTCGGTCTTTCAGGGGCTGTATCGGTCAACGGTCAACGGATCGATATAACGACCAAGGATGGTACGGTGATGGTGGACGGCGCCACTGTCGTCGCGACCGACATCGAATGCGATAACGGTGTGATCCATATCATCGATTCGGTCCTCCTGCCTGCTGATAAAACCATACCTGAAACCGCCGACAAGGCAGGTGCCTTCAAGACTTTGCTCGCAGCGGTCAAAGCCGCTGGGTTAGCAGATACGTTGAGCGGCAAAGGTCCTTTTACCGTTTTTGCACCAACCGACGAGGCCTTTGCAAAACTACCCAAGGGAACGGTTGAATCGTTACTCAAACCTGAAAACAAGCAGAAGCTTGTCGACATCTTGAAGTACCACGTCGTGTCGGGTCGAGTTTACTCCGAGGATGCGGTCAAAGCCAAGGGTGCCAAAACACTCGAAGGCTCACCGGTGACTATATCCGTGCGGGACAGTGTCGCGATGATCAATCAGTCGAAGCTGCTCTCCACCGATTTGGATGCGTCCAACGGAGTGATCCACGTGATCGATGCCGTTTTGATGCCTCCTGCCAGGACGGTCAACGCTCGCTTGATGCTTGAGAACGCGGTCGCCGAAGGCTCGCAGCTCTTTAACGGAGGCCATCATGATGCTTGTGCGAAGGTTTATCAGAACACCATGAACGAACTGATGTCGTCGACGATTTCTCCCTCGCTCAAGTCGCATATGTCCAATGTCTTGAACACCGCTAGCCGCCAGCACAGCCCGACGGATCGAGCCTGGACTTTGCGTCGAGGCATTGATCAAATGTATGCCCAGTTGCCGTCGAATCGGTAGTTCCCAGGCTCACCGGCTCGTTGCTTTAATTGTTCGACGGACTTCCAAGTCCGTCGAATTCATTGACGGACTTGGAAGTCCGTCGTACCGCTCTTACCCAATATCAACTTCACTGAATCAACAGCCCGTAACCGCGCACTACTCGACGTTATTTCGCGTTCGGCCAGTAGATAACGGCGTTGTGTGTGGCTCGACCGACGGCGATCAATTCTAGTTTGCCATCGCCATTCAAGTCGGAGCAAACAAGATCTTCCACGGCAACTTGGCCAGGTTCTACCAACGTCCGTTGCCATTTGCCCCGCGAATCTCGATCGTAAACACGCACGCCGCACCGATGAGGTGCTGCGTCATCGCGTACGCCGATCACGAGTTCGTCCTCGACATCGTTGTCCAGGTTGCAGCACGCGACGGCATGTCCCCAACGCAGTTGGTCATCGAGCATCAACCGAGTCCATGGGAGTGTTTCGCTCTGCTCGTAGACAACGACTTGATTGCCATGCCATGGCTCAATGGTCGCAATGAACGAACGATTGTCATTGAGTTTGCCAATGCGCACTTCGCTAGAGCCTCGTGCTGGGGCTTGACCTTGGTGCCCAATTCCTATGTTCGTTCGCTTCGCCGGAGCGGTAGACCGACCTCCAAACGTTAGCGAATGAACGCCTTCAAAGCTCGCAACAAGCAAATCGTCGTGTTTGTCTCGGTCAAAATCGACCACTTCGAAGTTATGCATGACATGCAGAGATTCGTCCAAATCACGGCTTGACCACGGTTGATTTACCGGATCCTTTGGAACACTAAAGGCAAGCAATCGCACCGCTTTATCCTCGAAGCCCGGCCCTTGCGAAAGACGACCTTTGAGTGGCGCGACAATAAGTTCCGGCTGGCCATCGCGATCAAGGTCCCCCCAATTCATCCGATGGGTCGTCGGTTCATTCTCCTTCAAAGTGTGCAGCTTCCAAGTGAGCGTTGGGTCCGCTGGGTCCGCTGGTGACTCCAACCATCCGATGGCTCCGCCTGACTTGGTGTTGTTTGGCTGCCAGTCATAACCGATTGCCAAGTCGATGTCGCCATCTCGATCGATGTCCAACGGAGCCATGCAAACATTATCAGCGCTCGCCAAGGGAGTACTTTGAATGACATGCACCTTCCAGCTTGGATTCTCAAGCCATAAAATGCGTTTGCTATCCACAATCACAATGTCGGGCCGATCGTCGCGATTCAAGTCCACTGCCCTGACCGCGTAGCCCACGGTCAGTTCAACAGGAAGCACTTCAGGTCGCCAGTCATCGCCCTGTACCATTGCCGGACACAAAGTAGCCATGAACAAAAGGAACTGGAGTTTGCGAATGATAAATTGCATGGAAATAATCTTTTTGCGAGAGGTCAGAGAACTAGGACTGTTTTCCGAAGCTATTTCTTGCGGACCGTTACCAATCCAGTCAATGGGTTTTCGGTGATAAGCAAATTTCGAAAGTGGTACTCTTGTGGTTTGTCGTTGCTATGCAGTTGTAGACCGAGCGAACAAGCTTGAAGCATGTCCGATTTGTCTGTGAAGTCGAATAGTTCGCGGCCGTTGGCTGCCATACGAATACGGTCGCCAACCACCAAGATCTCGATCTGATTCCATTCACCTTTCTTTTCAACTTCGCTACCAGGCCCTACTGGAACGACTCGATTGCGGCGATGCGCATCCCAGATGCCCCAGTCATGGCAAAACATCAATAATGGACCTCGAAATCCAAATTTATTTTCGCCCGCGTCCGTGAATTGCTCTCCAAGAGCGGCTACGGCAGAGTGCATGGTTGAATGCTTTGGGCTGAGGGTTTGCTTTACTTCGAGCAACATTCGGAAATCTCGGTATTTCTTTTGGGTGAACAAATAGGTGCTGCTAGCAACGCGGTCGTCGTTGGCACCACGAATCATTCCCTTGACGGCGGACCAACGCGATGAGTCCCCCTCCCAACCAGTTAGGTCATTGCCATTGAATGGACGCTGAATCGTCTCGGACTTTGGGATCAACGACTCGATGCTGATCGGTTCCGAAAAGTCAGTCTCAGGTGATTCTAGCTCCAGTTCTTTGATCCAAGTGTTTCGGTAACGAACGTCGTGCCCTTCGCATTGCAACTTAAGTCCGCCGGGCGTATCGGTAATCCCGCGACCACCGTCGTTGGCGCCATCGATGCCTGAATTTGCGCCACCCCAAACTTGATTGATATCAAAATTGGTGTTGGCTTTTTGGCCGTTAAAATACATTGTGACACGGGCTTTCTCAACGCGCTTTCCGTCTTGAAATCGCGCGGCCCGAAAGACAATGTCATAAGCATTCCAGCTGCCAAGTCCGTTGTAGGCATAGTAAGGCGACTCACCCTCATTGATGACTGCTCCCATACCATGGGACGTAGTGTCACCGTCCATGATTTGAATTTCGTGGCGGTTTTGAAGGTAAACGCCGCTATTGCCGCGTCGATTCATCACATTGAATTCGACATGCAACCGAAAATCTCGATATTGCTTCTTAGTGACGATATCGGCGGCACCAAATTTGCCACCCGCAGCGGCGGGATCATCGGTCATGACAGCGGTCCCTCCATCGACGGGATCATCGACGATCTTCCACTTGATAGGCATCGAGGATTTAAAGCCCGGTCCTTGCCAATAGATCCATTTTTGGTCAAGCGTTTCCCGGGAGCCATCTAACAATATTTCGGCGCCAGAGATGGGTTTTGCGCCAACTCCGATATCGGCAAGTACCGCGCGGTTCATGCCAGCGGACAAAGCGACGAGACTGATGACGCAACTTAGTTTCGAAATGGGGATCATGGAGAGGTTCCTGTAAGATTGTTTGGGTGGTGGGCCAAGTCGAACGCGAGCTTGTTTCGACGCTGGCGAATGCACAAACACGATTATACTTTATTTCGTGTCGCGGGATGGACCATACGTGTCACATCGATGGCCGATGATCTTGGTGAACACATGGGATGGTTCCACCTACGATCTGAGAGAACAGTGATGACGACGATTTCAGCCACGATCAAGAACTTCGATTTGCCGAAAATGCAACCGGTTTCGGATGTCAAGAGGCGATTGATTGCACGTGTGATGCAACAAACGGATGACCTGGTGATTGTCATCGAATACGAAGGAAAAGACGGGGCGGTCACGCGGCGCGTTGTCAGCCCGATTCGCTTCGTTGGCGAAGATCGCTTTCTCGCCCTGTGTTTGTCGCGAGAAGAACCGCGACAATTCTATATCGATCGATGCAGGAGTGTCCGCGTCGACCTAGCCGGAAACTACATTATGCCGGTCGAAATAATGACTTTGGCATCTTAAGCTCTCCACCTAGTGCTTTGTCAAAATCTAATTTCAGGATTAGCCGAATGGCGATAGCCACGGTTTTTGCGACAACAACCGGGCCTAGCGCCCAACGGCTAATTTTTTGAACCCTAATTCTTTGCTTGACAAACCTCTAGTGCTTTGTCCAACTTAGATTTTGGGGTTGGCGAAAAATTGTAGAACGATTGTCCTCAATCGTTTTGCAAGCAATTGAGGACAATTGCTCTACTCTTTAACCCCCATTTTTAATCTGGACAGAACACTAGCTTGTCGAGGTGGTAGCCAGTCTGAATGGCTAGATGTCCAAGTCCCTCGGATTGCCAAGTCAATTGCTATCGTCTCGCTTTGGCTTCTTCGCGGGCAGCTTTCAAAGCTGCGGTTTCATTTGCCAGTTTGTTTTCCGGACCTGCAGGGAAGTACTGAACGTCGTCCTTCAAATAGAATGCGCTCGGTAGCGTTTGCCCGGCAACGTGCACTTGGCATCCAGTATTGGCAACGACACTGAGGATGCCTGTCGCGATGACCAAACAGGTTCCAAGATTGGGTTTCTTGCAATTCAACATTTCTGAATTTCCATTATCCTTGAGCAAGTGCTGACCTGATTCCGGTCAGTTCGACATAACTCCAAACGCAGTGCGAGCCTAAAACTCTGAGGGTTGTATCGGCCGATCCCATTCTTCGCTTGAGTAAAACTTTACCGGTTTCAGCGATCGAATCGTTGGCGTTCGCAACGCATCGTGCCCATAATGACTTTAGATAGCTTTTCTGCAATCACATTCAAATAACGCTGGCGAACGATCTTGCAATGATTCCACTCATTCGAAAAATTCTGTGCTTCGCAATCTGCTCGTCGTTTATTCACGTTGCCTTTCACGACGAACTAAGAGCTCAGGGACCGCAAACAGGCAGGAATGTTATTGCAAGCAATTTGATTCGCCCTGAATATTATACGGCGCTCGACTTCATCGCCGATGGCCAAACGGCTCAAGCCAGTTCCGTGCTTGAGTCCGCATTTGCGCAGGCTCGTATGATAAACGGTCAACGAGGAATCGATAGCATTCCTGCACTTGTGATGATGGGGGAGTGTTTTCTAGAGCAATGCGATATTGCGATGGCATTGGAAAGGTATGATGCTGCGCTGCAAATCTCGCTGATGGGGCAGCGATGGCTGACGTATCTCAAGAACCCTCCGGGTGTCATTCGCGCGGATAGTCGCATCCGAGAAATCGGCTGGGCCAATAATATTCGCGGCACGCAAATGGGTTCCTACTCCGAGGCTTGGCCGATCGCGTTGGCTTCACCTGACGTTTTGGTAGAACTCCAAGCTGGCCAAGGAGTCGCCGGCAAAGTGGTTTCGATCGATGCGTTGGAAGTCTTGAGGTGCCAGGCGATTGCGCTTCGGCGTCGATTTCAATTACTGGGCCCGCTTGCCAAACATAGCCCGTTGAATCGTGACTTGCTGGAGTGTTTTCGTGTCGCGTTGAATGGACAGTCAGAACCGATCGTATGCGCAATGAACATCTGCCGTGCACTTGCAGAAATGGGTAACGGCGAGAGGGCTGAGCCAACACGACTGTTGAAGCAAAACCTTAGTTTAGCCAGCGGTTTAGATCACCCGCTAACAGCCGTGGCACTTCTTGCGTTGGCAGATATTGCAATCGAGTCAAACGAGATGCTCGCTGCAGAAGAACGTTCGAATGAGGCAGCTTTTTCATCCGCGAGGGCGGGGCAAATGGAACATCTCGCGGAATCGATCGAGTATCTTAATTTGACAGGTTTTGCAAACGGACGCGCCGCAGTGAATGCCAAGCTTTTGCCTCAAATAATCAACTGGTCTTTGACGAAAAGCCGATTGGTTGCCATTCGTGGTCAAGTCGAATCGACCAGACTTTCCGCATTGGAGGGAGACTTCGATGGATTCAAGAAGCACTCGACGATCGGAACATCGATGTTATTGCCAAAATCCGTGGTACTACCACGCGCGGAGGCCGTGCTCCGGTATGCTCGGGCAATAGTTGATTTTCACGAAGGAAAAGTTGGCGACGGCATTATCGCATTGTTGGAGGGGGTCGCCTTTCTTCGCGGCGCTGCGTCAGGCGTTGGTGCCCCGTCGCTATTTCAACTTAACTTGGCGCAGTCTTTGATTGGGGGCAAGGCTCTGACCGAGGATGTTGGTGAATCGCTGCTGGTCGAATTGCTAAACCCACCCACCGCCGGCCATTGGCGCGTCCATCCGCTCGAGCAATTGGCTTGGCAATTTGCGGACAAATCCGAAGCGAGAAATATGTTGGCCGACATTCAAATTCGCAATCGTTCTGAGGCAGAAATGGTGACTGTGTTTGACAAGGCTGCATGCCGGCGTTATCGAGAACAAGGTGAATTGGAATCGCGAGTGTTGGATTTGCAGTTAGCATTTCACGGTGACATGCGATTACTGAATCCTTTTCAGGCCAATCAAGTTGCATTGATTCGCAAACAGATCCCTGCTCTTGAGCAAAACGCAACCAAGATCGCTGACCTCATTGCGCCCTTGAAGGTCGATCCAAAGTGGGACTTAAAAAAATGGTCGGAGGATGACACAAAGCGATGGGAGAATTCATTGCGATTATCGGATTCTCAAGAATCGCTGCTCTGGGCAACAGCGATTGGCCCCTTCGTTGTACCGGAGTTGTTCCCTCCGCAGCACTCACAAGATGAACTCAACAAGGTGCTTTTGCCAAGTGATGCTGTCCTGTTTTTTGCGTTCCAAGGGGAGCAATTGCGAGGCTATCTATGCCAAGCGGGGAAATGGAGATCATGGACGATCTCAAACCCTGAGTCGCTTCGACGGAACACGTTGCAGTTGGTGAACGACTTAACCCTTATGAAGAGTCGCGATGGGACGTCCAGTGAATTGAAAAAGATCTGGCCAATGGTAAAACGCTTGGAGCTTCGAAAGCAATTGTTTCCAGCCGATGTATGGACGCAAATGCGGACCGCTCAACGGTGGATCGTGATTCCAGACCGGTTCTTGTGGTATTTGCCATTTGAGACACTACCGCTCTCGGATCAGCCCATTGCCTTGCCGAGCATCTCCGAGCACAGAATAGTCTACTCTCCAACGCTCGGGCTTGTACCGCAATTGATGGAAACCAAGAGCTCCATTTCAAAATCGAATTGCGTCGATGTGCACGCAGTCGACTTTCTAATCAAGAACACAGCCCGTGCAAAGGAGATCCGCGAAGAATTAGCTTCCTCAGGAAAACGTGTTATCATTGATCTCGGCACAAAAGGTGCATCCTTTCCGCCAAGTAGCTTTTTCAAGATTGCGTCCGATCAATTATTCTCGTTCGTTCCATCCACATTGGAGAGCGTCGTACCCGTTCCCACAGACCGTACCGCAAACAAATCGAATATCTCATCTTGGCGTCGCCTCCCGTGGGGAACTCCGGCGTCTGTCGTACTAGCCGGCGTCAACGCGCTGCCACCTCCGAGCGAGTCCATCGGCGATGATTGGTTGAGAGTTGCTTTGCCATCCATCGCTCAAGGGACCAAACACTTCACCATTTCGCGATGGCCCGTGGGTGGCGAAAGTACGGTGGCGCTCATGCGATCCTTCACGGACAATCGTCAGGACATGACGGTATCGGAAGCATGGCAGCGAAGCGTCGTGAGTCTCTGGGAAGAGAAATTCGATCAGAGGGCAGAACAAGTTTTCCAAGGTGCTCCAGCCGCAAATTTAGAACACACAGTCCTTGGCTCGCATCCGCTTCTTTGGTCAGGCTACATCACGATCGGTGATGCGAAATAGTGAGACGTTCGAATAGACATGTGTGGTACGCTCTGACCGGGCGATGGGGAGGAAAACGCGATGGTTTCGACGTTTCAACTCGAAACCAAAAGTCGTGGATAGGGTTTTTGGGTCCCCGACTTCTGCTCGTTTTACTTGGATTCTCTCCGTTTATCCTCCTTGAAATGTCGCTTCGCACTATTTGGCCGAAGCGGACAGTCACCCTTTCCGATCCATTCTTGAATTGTGAGCAGTTGACCCCGCTATTCTATTTGGATGGAGATGACTATCGGATACAGCAAGAACACTTGAAGCTCTTCGCCCCGGCTCAATTTCCGGCGAACAAGAAAGTCAATACCAGCAGGGTTTTTTGCCTGGGAGGTTCGACTACGCAGGGGGAACCCTACAAACCCCCGACGGCGTTTCCGACCTGGCTCCAACTCAATTTAGAGATTGTCGAACCGAACAAGAATTGGGAGATCATTAATTGCGGCGGGCTCTCCTATGCCAGCTATCGAATGCTCCCGATACTCGTTGAGATACTCCAGTATCAGCCGGATCTTGTGATCCTGGAATGTGGGCATAACGAGTTTCTCGAAGAACGTGAGTTGTCGGGCTGGCAACAGTCTCCCGTTGTCAATCGGGGGGCAACACGAATTGCTCAATCGTCACGATTGATTCAATTTGCGGCAGACGGTTTCCGTCGCGTTTTTCAAGTCGAGTCGACGACAACGAAGCGAACGCGATTGGAGCGAGAGGTCGACGCCTTGCTCGATGATCAAGGGGGATTGGAAAAATATCGACGCGACGAACTTAATATAAATTCCGTAGTGACCTCGATGCGTTGGAATCTAGTTGCGATGGTGAGGGCATGTCAAAAATCCGGGGTTCCCGTTGTTCTCTTAGTTCCGACGTCCAATGTTCGCGATTGTCCACCCTTCAAGGTTGAATTGGGCCAGCAAACAGATGTCGCTTCAAAGAAGCAGATTGAGTCGCTTTGGGCGCGAGCGACGAGTCATGCTGAGAATCCAGATCCAGAGGTACTCAGCGGCAATGTCAGCTATGAGTCCGGTCTCCGAGAGAAGCTGGAAAAAATATTGGCGATCGATCCAGGCCATGCTGCGGCTCTGTATTGGCTCGGCAAGCTAGAGCTTGCAAACGGCCAAACCGAATTGGCTCGTAGGCATCTCGTCTCGGCGCGAGACAATGATGTCTGCCCGTTGCGGGCGATTACCTCTGTGCAACAGGCGATACGCGAAATCGCAACCCAGGAGCAAACATGGTGTTTGGATATCGATTCTATGTTCGCATCGGTATCGGAGCATGGACTGGTTGGGGACCGTTGGCTGATCGACCACGTCCATCCACGTATCGAAGGTCACCAAATGCTTGGCGAGCAACTAGCAGACCTTTTGGTTGAAAAAAAGTGGGTCAAACCCACTGAAAAAAGTTGGCGTTCCAATCGATCCGCGGTGTATCGCGATCATCTTGTGGGTCTTGGCGAAGACTACTTCATTCGGGGAAAACAGCGACTGGCTGGACTCATATTGTGGACACAAGGTCGTACCCGTAAAGGCTTGAGCCATAGGGAGACCGAACCTTGACAATCGCGATCATTTCGAATCGAGCAGTATCCTTCACCTACGCGTTATTTTGATCGGACAGTATGGACCGTTTGAATCGCAACCAACAAAAAAGAAAGCTATCGCTCACCAAGAAAATGCTCTTTTCGGTAGTAGCGACGCTCGGATTCTTTATGATCCTCGAGACCATACTGGCGGTCGTAGGAGTCCAAAGGGATGATCGTATTGACGACCCGTTTGTCGGGTTCTCCGATGTGAACCCGTTGATGGAATTGTCGCAGAGAGACGACGGAGAAAAGATACTTTCCACTGCGAAAAATAAACTACGTTGGTTCAACGCCCAATCCTTTCCCAAGATCAAGCCGCCCGGAACCAAACGTGTTTTCTGTATGGGTGGTTCGACGACATACGGGCATCCCTACCGGGATTCGACATCTTTTTCGGGATGGTTGCGAGAGTTTCTACCCGTTGTGGACTCGTCGCAAAAATGGGAAGTGATCAACGCAGGTGGAATCAGTTACGCGAGTTACCGGGTCGCGGCACTTGTGGATGAGCTGGCACAATACGAGCCAGACCTTTTCGTGGTTTACTCCGTGCATAACGAATTCTTGGAACGCCGCACCTACAAGAGAATGTTCGAAAAATCGCAACTCCATTTACGATCCCATGCGTTGCTCGCAAGGTCGCGGACTTGGGAACTGATGGATCGGATTCTAAAGCAAGCAAGCAAATGGACGACTCGCTCTAGCGAGACTGCCTCCCAATCTGCGAACGCACGGTCATCGGGTGTAGAATTGTCATCGGGTGTAGAATTACTGCCGGCAGAGGTCGATGAAATTCTCAATCACACGATTGGCCCGGTCGACTATCATCGCGATGTTGACTGGCGAGCGAATGTCTTGACTCACTACGAAACGAACCTGCGACGCATGATTGCGATCGCGAAACGCTCTGGCGCACAAATTGTCTTTGTGACCCCTACCGCCAATGAAAAGAATTGCTCGCCATTTAAAAGCGAGCACCGCCATGGACTCACCCCCTTGGACAGCGAGCGACTAAAGATGCTAGCTCGCAATGCGGAGAGCGAGGCAAACACGGCAAACGCTGTGGAGATACTCGAGGCAGTTGATGCCCTGCAAAAAGCTATCCAGATCGATCCGAACTATGCCGACTACCATTATCGTTTAGGGAAGGCATATTTTTCTCTCCGTCGGTATTCCGATGCGCAGCAATCTTTTTCATCGGCCCTGAATGAAGACGTTTGTCCTCTCCGCGCAGTGCCAGAAATCAGGCAAGCGGTCGAGCGAGTTTGCCGAGAGATGCGAGTGCCGATGGTCGACTTTGAGCAACGACTGCGCCAGCTTTGCGAATCGGAACACGGGCATTCTATCCTAGGCGACGAGTACTTTCTCGACCATGTTCATCCTACGGTCGATGTGAACCGACGCCTGGCTCTTTGGATCATCGAAGAGTTGCAGTCGCGAAGTCTCGTTCTTGGCACAAGCGTAGTTGACAGATCCCTTTCGAAGTCGCTCGCTGCGGCGGAGACAAAGGTTCTGAGTGCAATCGATACAGAATTGCAAGGCTTTGCACTCCGCAACCTAGCCAAGGTCCTTCATTGGGCAGGCAAATTCGAGGAAGCTGCCCCGCGTGCGAGAGACGCATTGGAACTGCTGCCCAACGATCCAGAAAGCCAATTCCTTTTGGCAGATTGTTTGAACAACATTGGCCAGTCCGATGATGCGTTGCTCGAATACGAAAAACTCTTTGCAAACGGCGAGGACTACTCACGTGCATTCCAACCGTACGGTGAACTGCTCGCCGAAAAGGGAAAACTGAATCAAGCAAAAGCGTATTTACTATTGGCAATTCTTCAAAACCCAAAAAATGCTGGGGCTTACCATAGGTTGGGCGTCGTCCATCTTCAGTTGGGCGAATTGGAATTTGCGATTGAGTCCTTGGAAGAGTCGAATCGACTCTACCCAGGCGATGCCGCAACCCTTTTCTACTTGGAAGCCGCCAAAACCAGACAACGTGAGCAACTCGATGGACATTAAGGAACAAGCAACCGCGTTTTACCGTCGCGCGATGTTCGTTCCCGTTCGCACGAATTGCAAAGTTGGAGCGAGATGGAAATGCAGCAAACTTGATTTTCAACTATAATGGTGGACCTGCCGTATCGTTTTCCCCGCAGAACTGCGATCCCCTCCAACCGTCTAATCTCGCCAAAAACCATGACAACCATTCATATCAGACCGCTTGTCCTTCTTGCGGTTTTGTTTGGAATACCGGAACAACTAAGCGCCGAGTCACCGGTTCCCGACAAGATCCTGTTCAATCGCGATGTCAGACCCATCCTTTCCGACAATTGCTTTTTTTGCCACGGCCCAGACGCAAATCACCGGCAAGCCGACTTGCGCCTCGACGTCCGCGAGGAAGCGTTGAAGAGCGGTGCATTGGATGCAGCCAAACCTGATGCAGCCAAGCCGGAGGCAGCCAAGCCGGATGCAGCCAAACCTGAGGCGAGCGGTATTGTCGCTAGAATTTTTTCCGATAAAGCCGATGTGCAAATGCCGCCGCCAGATTCCCACAAGAAACTCTCGGCGCGACAGAAAGAGATCTTGAAGCGTTGGATCGAACAGGGCGCCGTCTTTCAACAGCATTGGTCATACGAGAAACCTCACAAGGCAGAAATTCCAACGGGGCAGAATGGTGTCGATGCGCTGGTTCACAACCGCTTGTCCGAATTAGGATTAAAACCTGCATCGCAAGCGGATCGACGAACGCTTATCCGCCGACTTTATTCTGACCTGCTGGGCTTGCCTCCCTCTGCCTCCGAAGTTGATACATTCTTGCGTGAAAGCGGCGACGCGAATAGCGAGTTGTCCGCGACCAAGGCAGACACAGCCTACCTAGCATTGGTCGATCGCGTTTTGAAGAACCCGCATTTTGGCGAACGCATGGCTATCCACTGGCTGGATGTCGTTCGATTTGCGGACACGATTGGTTACCATAGCGACAATCCAAGAAACGTTTGGCCGTATCGCGATTGGGTCATCAAGAGCTTCAACGACAACAAGCCCTTCGATCGTTTTTCGATCGAACAGATCGCCGGTGATTTGCTGCCGGACAAGTCGCAGGAGACGCTTGTTGGTTCTGCCTTCAACCGATTGTTGCTATCGACAGAAGAGGGTGGAGCTCAACCCAAAGATTATGAAGCGAGAATGTTGACGGACCGTGTGCGTGCCATAGGTGCGGCCTGGATGGGGCAGACGACCGGATGCGCTCAGTGCCATGACCACAAATTCGACCCATTCAAGGCCCGCGATTTCTATGCGTTAGGTGCATTCTTTGCCGATATCGAAGAGCCCATCATCGGGCGGCGCGAAGATGGAATGGTCGTGGCTACCGCAGACCAACAAGCTCAACTCGCCAAATTGGATGCGGCCTTGACGGATGCCAAGACCAAGCGGGATGCGATACTCCCATGGATCGATGTTGCTCAGCAGCAATGGGAATCGGATCTCGTTGCCTATGACATTATCTTGCCCGAATTGGCAGCCGATGCAAAAGCATCCGATCCGGACAAGAAAACGGCAAAGCAAGTCGTTGAGATCGTTAAAAAGGCAGACAAAGATCGCAAACCGAATGAGAAGACCATTGTACAAACGTACTTTCGCAACAAAGTGACGAAACTCTATCAGTCAGAACGCGATGCCTTCGCAGTCGCAGACAAGGAGCGTCAAGCTTACTTCGCCCAGTTGCCGAAGTGCATTGTAAGCAATAGCAGTCCTAATAAGCGAACGGTGCGGCTTCTGCCCCGCGGTAATTGGATGGATGAAAGCGGCGAAATCGTCAAGCCTGGCTTGCCGAGTTACTTGCCGGGTCCCAAAGTGGAAGGACGCGAATTGACGCGGTTGGATCTCGCCCAGTGGCTCGTCTCGCGAGACAATCCTCTAACAGCACGAACCGTCATGAATCGATTGTGGAAACAGTGCTTTGGAATGGGGCTCAGCAAAGTTCTCGACGATCTTGGCGCACAGGGGGAGATGCCTCCCAACTTGGCATTGCTCGATTGGTTAGCGTGCGAGTTCATGGACTCCGGCTGGGACTTTAAGCACATGGTTCGAACGATCGTCACGAGCGAAACATACCGTCTCGCTTCGACCGCCAACGCGGACCAATTGGCAGCGGACCCTTACAATCGCGAACATGCTCGGCAAAGTGCATTTCGAATCGATGCCGAATTGGTTAGGGACTATGCGCTCGCCATCTCGGGCTTGCTCGCGTCCGACATCGGCGGACCTAGCGTCAAGCCTTATCAGCCAGACGGTTATTGGGAGAACCTGAACTTTCCAACGCGAGATTACCCCTCAGACAAGGGCACGAGTCAATATCGACGCGGACTTTACACGTGGTGGCAGCGCAGTTTTCCGCACCCAAGCCTGCTCGCTTTCGACGCACCGAGTCGAGAGGAATGCTGTTCCGAACGCAATCGTTCCAACATCCCACAGCAAGCCCTCGTTCTATTGAATGACCCGACCTACGTCGAAGCGGCCCGAGTATTTGCCGCGCGCATCTTGACCGAGCGGCCCGGCACACCTGACGAGAGAATCGCGTGGGCTTGGCAACAAGCACTCCAGCGAGCACCTCGCGACGAGGAATTGAGGACGATGCGTGGGCTCTTGGATCAACACTTGGAGGCGTACCGAAAGGACGCGAAGTCGGCGGAGGATTTGCTCAAGATCGGCTTTTCCCCATCGCCCGAGTCGCTGGACAAAGCAGAGCTGGCCGCTTGGACCCACATCGCTCGCGTACTCCTCAACCTCCACGAATCGATTACGAGAACGTAATGGTTACATCCATAGGCTCCAACATGGACGTGGAAAACGTGGCTGAAAATCGACGCAAGTTCTTGGGGCGAAGCTCACAGGGGCTTGGTACGGTGGCACTGGCCTCAATGTTGGGACCATCGGTGTTGAATGGTGCCGATGTTGGCAACTCGCTCGGCGCTGCCTCGTTGCCGCAAAAAGCCAAACGTGTTATTTGGCTTTCGATGGCGGGTGGTCCTTCGCAATTCGAGACGTTTGACTACAAGCCAAAGCTCGCGAAGATGAGCGGCGAGCCGATGCCGGAAAGTTTTACGAAAGGGCAACAACTCGCGCAGCTCCAAGGGCAACAGCTCCTGTGCCTGGGTCCTCAGTTTCCATTTTCAAGATTCGGAACGTGCCAAACGGAAATCAGCACACTGTTTCCTTACATCGGATCGATGGCCGACGACATTTGCTTGATCCGATCGATGACGACCGAAGCCATCAATCATGATCCAGCCCACATGTTCATGAATACTGGATCTCAGATCGCAGGCCGGCCCAGCATGGGTGCGTGGGTTACCTACGGTCTAGGCCGTGTGGCCGAGAATCTTCCCGGATTTGTTGTGCTTGTCTCGACTGGCAAGGGGCGATCACCACAGCCGATCGCGGCCCGCCAATGGAGCAGCGGATTCTTGCCAAGTCGACATCAAGGCGTGCAGCTTCGAAGTCATGGGGATTCAGTCCTTTATCTCGGCAACCCAAGCGGTATCACTCGCGACCAACAAGACCTCGACGTGCGTGCCATTAACGAGCTCAATCGTTTTCAGGACTCGCAAGAGCACGACCCTGAGATTGCAACTCGAATTGCGCAGTACGAAATGGCGTTCCAGATGCAAGCCAGTGTTCCAGAGCTAATGGATATTCGCAACGAAAAGAAGAAAACGCTTGAACTCTACGGTTGCCAAGCGGGGGATGGTTCGTTCGCCAGCAATTGTTTGCTCGCTCGACGACTGGCGGAACGCGGAGTTCGCTTTATCCAACTCTACCACCGCGATTGGGACCATCATAGTTTGCTGAAACAGGAACTCCCTTTGCGAGCAGCCGAAGTGGATCGCGCCTGCGCGGGGTTGATCCACGACCTGAAGGATAAGGGGATGTTGGATGATACATTGATTGTTTGGACGGGCGAGTTTGGGCGAACACCCATGTCGCAGGGGGACAAAGGCCCCATCGGTCGCGATCACCATAACAAGTCCATGTCCATGTGGTTAGCCGGCGCGGGAGTCCGGGGTGGCCAAGTGTACGGAGCAACGGACGAGCTCGGTTACGCTGCGGTCGAGAATGTTTGCACGGTGCATGACCTTCATGCGACGATGCTCCATCAACTCGGCATTCAACACGATTCGTTTAGTGTGAAGTTTCAGGGCCTTGATGCAAAGCTTACTGGCGTCGAACACGCAAATGTGCTGCACGATATTCTTGTTTAGTCGAACCCCTTTTGGATTTCCAAGATGAATAACGTTCCTTTATCAAATCAAAGTCGCAGATCGTTTCTCGGCCAAACTTCGCAAGGAGTCGGAGCGGTCGCTCTTGCTACGATGCTGAATTCGGCGAGTGTTCAAGCCGACGCAGTTCGCGGAGTTCTTGCAAACTTGCCGTTGCCTCAGCGGGCCAAACGCGTCATTTGGTTGTCGATGGCAGGTGGGCCTTCGCAGTTGGAAACGTTTGATCCAAAGCCCAAGCTTGCCGAGATGCATGGCCAACCTATGCCCGAGAGCTTTACGAAAGGGCAGCAACTGGCCCAGCTTCAAGGTCAAAAGCTGAACTGTTTTGGGCCTCAGCATCCGTTTGCCAAGTTTGGTCAGAATCAAGTCGAAATCTGTTCGTTGTTTCCGCAGATTGGGTCGGTCATTGATGACATTTGCTTGATTCGATCGATGACAACCGAAGCCATCAACCACGACCCAGCCCATATGTTTATGAACACCGGTTCTCAGATTGCCGGACGACCGAGTATGGGAGCTTGGGTGACTTATGGGCTAGGGAGCGAATCGACAGACCTGCCGGGCTTCGTTGTCCTGACTTCGTTGGGCAAGGGTGGGCAGAACCAACCCATTGCCGCGAGACAATGGAACAGTGGATTTTTGCCGACGCGATATCAAGGTGTCCAACTGCGAGGCAAAGGGGATTCGGTGCTGTATCTCAACAACCCGCCCGGCATTAGTCGCGATCAGCAGGGAAGCGATGTAGCCGCCATCAATGCGTTGAACGTTCAACAACAGGCGATGCAGGATGACCCTGAGATAGCGACGAGAATTGCGCAATACGAAATGGCTTTCCGAATGCAAGCGAGCGTCCCGGAACTGATGGACATTCGCGGAGAGGGCCCTTCGACATTGGAGTTGTACGGATGCCAACCAGGGGACGGTTCGTTTGCAGCCAACTGCCTATTGGCTCGCCGTTTAGCCGAACGAGGCGTTCGCTTTATTCAGCTCTATCACAAGGATTGGGACCATCACGGGGGTGTGAAAGATGGCGTGGCGCTCAAGGCACAAGAAATTGATCGAGCCTGCATGGCGCTCATCACCGACTTAAAGCAACGAGGCATGTTTCATGACACGCTGATTGTCTGGGCAGGCGAGTTTGGCCGCACGCCGATGTCCCAGGGTGGCAGCGGCCGTGATCACCATAACAAAGCAATGACAGTATGGTTGGCTGGTGCGGGCATTCGCGGTGGCATCGTTCACGGAGCCACGGATGAACTGGGGTATGCGGCCGTCGAAAATACATGCACGGTTCATGACTTGCATGCCACCATGATGCATCAACTAGGTATTGAGCACGATTCGTTCAGTGTCAAATTTCAGGGGCTCGACGCCAAGCTGACCGGCGTGGAGGGCGCGAAAGTAATACACGAAATATTGACGTGAGTTAGGCTTGGAAGCGTCGATGGCGAGGCACTCATCAAGGACGGGATATCTCGAATTGCCAACAACCTGCGAGAAGAATCAAATGACTAACCAATTTGCGAGTTTCTTTGCGGCTTCGCGTCTTTGCGTGAAAACTCGTATTTGACACGCCAAGGCGCTAAGACGCAAAGTTTAGAAGCAGCTAAGAATCAACGAACGAGTTAGCTATGTTCAAGTTCGAAGCAACTTCAGGTACCTACGTGTGAGCTTCCCACTTATCGTCATTCCCGCGTAGGCGGGAACCCAGTCATCACGCGTACGCCAATGGATTCCCGCCTGCGCGGGAATGACTTATGTGGTTCCCCCGCTTGGCTCCAGCCTCAAACCGTAAGATCCTTGGACAGTGCCTGTGCTCGTTCGTGTTCTTCTCGTTCGTGTTCTTCTCGCAGCATGTTTCAGCCGCAACGCGGCGCAATGCGATAGCCCAGTTCGCCCCTTTGGGCCCTTTGGGGCTCAGGATGCGAGCGAAAAGGGTTCAGCGACGCGACGCTTGGTTGATACCGTTGACTGTTCCACGAACGATCGGCTGCATACAAAGGAGCAATGCCAAGCAAGAGCGGGAAGCGGGCCAGCGACAAAGGTTTTCTTGGAATGAGTTTCGAGTTGTACTTGATAAGAAGGGTCGCATTCTGGCTGACTTGGCAATCGTGTTGCAGCGTAGTGCATGTCCTGGTTTTCCCTAGCGCTATCGCATAAACTGGCAGATTCCTGTTCGAATGAGGCTTAACTCCAATGAAAATACTCGCACTTGAACCGTCGTACCATACGCTCTTTGATCCGCTTCCCAGCGGAGTCTCTCTGGTGACGGAACCGGAAGCGGATGTTGAGATTGCAGTCTTCGGGATTGATCAGAAGTCTCGTTTAAGCAGCCTGATACCAGCGCTGCCGTCGCTGCGCATCATCCAGTCGCTCAACTCCGGCGTGGATTGGTTACTGCCGACCTTGCCTGCGACGATAGAAGTCTACAACTCCAGCGGTGTTCACGACGCGGCTGTCGCGGAATGGATTGTGGCTGTCATGCTCTCGCTTCGCCGGCGTCTGCCAGACCTGCGGGACGCGCAGCTGCGTGGCGAATGGATCGAGAACACCAATAACATGACGGCAAACGGGTCGCATCCCATCGGTCCAATCGACACGTTTGAGGGAGGCAATGTATTGATCATCGGTTTCGGTTCGATTGGGCGCGCACTGGCTACGAGGTTGTTGCCATTTGGAATTCAAGTGCAGGGCGTTGCCAGGCGGTCGCGCCCCGATGCCCTGACAATGGATGCCTTGCCCGATCTGGTCCCTTGGGCCGATTCAGTGGTCCTGCTTGTACCGCTCTCAGAAGCCACCGAAAAGATGGTTGACTCCAATTTCCTGGCCCGGATGAAGCCGGGGGCAATTCTCATCAATGCTGCCCGAGGGCAACTGGTCGATACGGAGGCGTTGATCCAGGCACTCCACCGAGGAAACCTTTACGCGGCGCTGGATGTCACCGACCCAGAACCGCTGCCGAGCGGCCACCCGCTGTGGCAGGCTCCCAACCTTTTGATCACGCCGCATGTCGCAGGCGCCGTCGCAAGCTGGAAAGCCCGTGCTTACCGTTTCACCCGTGAGCAATTGCTGCGGTACGTCAACGGCCAGCCCTTACTCAACCGCGTTCAATAAACCCAAAGACAAACACTTCCACGCCGTATTCCGTCGCAGTTTGTTTCTGCAACAATTCCACCCTTTCACGTGGGCGGTATGTTTCCAAAGTCTTTGTAAAAATCCTCCAAAGGGCCAAACAATGAGTATGTCATCAGTCCTCTCTCAATTCGTGACCGCTTACGCGGCAGGTTCGATTCGCGTTATTGACCTCACGCACGTGCTTTCCCCAGAGTTCCCGACGCTGGTTCTACCCCCACAATTCGGTCAGGTTAAGCCTTTTCGGCTGGAGAGGATCTCACGATACGATCAGTCAGGACCGGGTTGGTACTGGAATAACTTTTCCTGCGGCGAACATACGGGCACTCACTTCGATGCACCCGCTCACTGGATTACCGGAAGTGAACTGCCAAACAATACTGTGGATACCATCGACATTCAGAAATTCATCGCGCCTGCAGCCGTCGTTGACGCGAGCTCCGAGGTCGCTGGTGATGAAGATTGGACCTTGACTGTAGACTTTCTGGAACAGTGGGAAATCCGCCATGGACGAATCCCCGAAGGTTGCTGGCTGGCGTTTCGTACTGATTGGTCAAAGCGGATTGTTGATCCCGCTTCGTTTATCAACCACAAAGAGGATGGTGCTCACACGCCGGGCCCAACCAGAGAAACCGTGGAATGGCTGATCCACGAGCGAAAAGTGCTTGGGTTCGCTGTCGAGACGATCAACACGGATGCAGGGCAGTCCTACCGCTGGTCCCTGCCCTATCCCTGCCACACGTTAATGCATGGAGCCGGGCGATTTGGACTGCAGTGTTTGAGAAATCTTGATCAATTACCCCCTACCGGCGCTATGATCATTGCCGCTCCGCTAAAAATTCAATCTGGATCCGGCAGCCCACTTCGCGTCTTGGCACTCCTACAGAGTATCGGTTGCAGCTTAGAATCGCCCGGGGGTTAGGCGAGGTAGCCGCCCGCCTTGAGCGTCGCGAGCGAGGACGCTTGCGAGTTTGCCATCGCCGTCTTGGCATTCTGCATGCCGGCAAGTGCGAGGTTGATCTCGCGAGCGACTTTGCCCACAATTTCGAGCGCCTCGGGGATATTCGCGATCTCTAGTGTCTGGGCTCTCTCGATGGCCTTTACGGCCTCCGGGATGTACGGAAGCGCCGCCACGATCTCTGAGTCTGCTCCGGTCGACGAACGGTTTGGGTCGGTCTCGTAGGTCATGACTTGGTACTTCTCGAAGTCCTTTGAGGTCAGGTAGGTTATCAGGTGATACGCCGCGTCCTTGTTGGCCTGCGGAAGGTTCTTGGGGATACCCAGGCCCCAACCGCCGCGGATGGCGCGGGGGTTGCCGTCGTCGGCGGGCATGGGAGCCACCGCGACCTTGTCCTTGACCTGCGAATCGGCGCCGAAGAGGGCGCCGGCGATCGTCGCCCATGCAGGCCACATGGCGATCTTTCCCAACTGGAACGCGTCGAGTACCTCCGCGAACCCGTACTCGGTCACTGCAGAGGGCGAGTATGGCAGTACATCGATCATGTTCTGGAGGGCGGCCACTGCCTCCGCGCTATCGAAACGCGTGGTGAGCGTCTTGTCCTTCTTGCTGCCACTAGTCAGTTGCCCGCCCATGGTGATGAAACGGGTGTACCAGTCGACTAAGAAGTTCGACACATCGTTCGCGCCGACCATCCCGCTGCCAGCAACATCGCCCGACGTTAGCGCCTTGGCAGCCGCGAGGTACTCGGCCCAGTTGGTTGGCACTGCGGGCTGGCCGATGCCGCCCAGCAGATCCTTGCGGTAGAAAAGAATGCAGGATCCGCTTTCGATACCGGGGATCAAATACAGAGTGTCGCCACCGAACTCTCCGGTCTGCACGTCGAAGTAGCCAGCGTAGTTTAGTTGGCCTTTGGGGAAATCGGCGAAGTCAAAGTCGGCGGGTGTGCGCGAGGGGTCGCTGACGTAGCCCGTGAGGTCCTCGAGCAACCCGGCGCCGACGGTACTTGCGACCGTGAAGCCCAAAATGTGAACAATGTCGAACGCCGACTCTGGGGCTCGCAGGTTCTTTGCAATCGACTGGTCGAGGGCGTCGAGGGCCATCGTCGTAATCTCGATCTTGAGACCGGTCGCGGCCGCCAAATCGAGCTGCTTGTCGCGTACCCCCAGATCGTCCCGCTCACCATCGACCAGCAAGATGCGCACACTCTGACCTGCATACCTCATAGGATCGAAGCTTCCGGTCCCAGCGGTTGCAGCATCGGGCGACGAAGCGTTCGTCTTCGTGCTACCAGTGACCGCGCTGCCTGGATCGACTTGAGCTGTGCAGCCGATGGCGGCCACCGAGAATCCCGTAACCGCGGCGAGAGGTATGAACTCACGTCGGGTAATGCGCCCATCGATCAAGCTGCGTACCGGCTCTACAGTCGACTCCGATTCTACAGTCGACTCAGGTTTTACAGTCGACTCAGGTTTTACAGTCGACTCAGGTTTTACAGTCGACTCCGTGCGACCAAGCCGTGCGTTCTGATCCATTTGGACTTTCCTCCATGCCTGAGCGTGCCCGGCGTCCAGCGAGTTTGCGACATCTGGGGCTACTGTGTCAACAAACATTTTTCTCTTCGTCACTCAATCGCCAAAGAATAAAGGATAGCACCGTCAATGGCAAGTCCTCGCGCTACTGAAGGTTGGCAGTGATGGTGAGGCTGGGGGAATCCGCTCTCCAGCATCGCCCTGACCCTCTTGACACAACGAACCACCGTTGATCAGGAACTCATCTTAACGCGTTATCAATCCCTCATTTCCCGCATACTGCCGTGATGCGTAATGGAACTCACTCTGACGACCGGATACCGCACGATCGGCAATCTTCGGGCACCTCAAAGAATTGTGTCGTGACGTATCCCTCATCGCAAGGTAAAATGCTTGTCTCCGCCACAGCTTCCCCCCAACTTGAAGTCCACGATTCAAAAGGTTATCCATGAGTTCTCCCGTGCCCGACCGAGCGGAAGACGCTGAGAAGAAAAACGTCGATTTAGATAAGAGCAGTTCATTTGGCGAAACCATGAGCTTTAGCGGCGATACCGAGTCCCAGTCGCGACGGGGACTACAGAGCGTCCCAGATCAATGGGTGGGACGCCGATTGGGGAGATACGAAATAACGGCACTTCTTGGCGTAGGTGGAATGGGCGTGGTGTTGAGGGGGCACGATCCGTCCATCGAACGCGATGTCGCCATCAAGGTCTTGCCAGCCGATCTCTCGGCGGATGAGGCCAGTTTAAATCGCTTCCTCGCCGAAGCCAAAAGCGCTGGCAAACTCAACCATCCAAACGCCGTGACGATTTATGAAGTGGGCCGGGAAGGCGGCACACATTACTTGGTGATGGAAATCGTATCAGGCGGAAGTGTCGCCGACCGCTTAGAACAATCCGTCGCGTTTTCATTCAGCGAAGCAACTCGCATCACCATTGACGCGTGTAAAGGGCTGTCTGCAGCCCACCAAGTGGGGCTGATCCATCGAGACGTTAAGCCTGCTAATCTTTTGCTTACTCCAGATGGGACCGTCAAAGTTTCTGACTTTGGTTTGGCGAAGCGAACGCAGAGCCAGTCAATGCAAATAACCCAGGTCGGGCACATTGTCGGTACGCCGTACTACATGAGCCCGGAGCAATTCGAGTCGCGCCCTCTTGATGCGAGGAGTGACATATACTCTCTGGGAGGCACCTATTACAGTTTGCTGACTGGTAAATGCCCATTCCAGGATAGCGGGAGCATCATTCAAGTCATGTACGCACACTGCAACGCGGGTGCGCCAGACCCGCGAGAAGTCAGGTCGAACGTCCCCTCGGCATGTGCGGAAATCGTGCTGCGTGCAATGGCGAAACTGCCAGAGCATCGGTACCAGTCAATGGGCGAAATGCGTGCGGACCTAGAAGCCGTGTTAGCGGCGATGTCCGGCGTTGGAATTGCGTTACCAAGTGCATCCGCGGCAAACCTGTCACGGCCGTCCGCCACCCCGTCTCCAGTCATTCCGACGAGATCTTTTCGCTGGGCAGCGATTGCAGGCGCGGCACTGGCGCTGGTAGCCGCCGCAGTTTTCTTCTCGTTAAATGTCGGCTCGCGCGACGTTGGGACGAAGGAGGCAATCAATACGGATGGTAACGCGAACGAGGTTGCGTCAATTTTTGTCGCACCTCCCACGGGGCAACCGATCCGGGTCGGAATATTGCATTCTCTGACGGGGACGATGGCGCACAGCGAATCGCCCGTTGTTGATTCCACGCTTTTGGCGATTGACGAGATAAACCGCGAGGGCGGTCTCTTAGGACGCCCCGTCGAGGGTATTGTGGCAGACGGCCGGTCGGATTCCGCCAAGTTCGCCCGCGAAGCTGAAAGGCTCATCGACAAAGAGGACGTTTGTACGGTCTTCGGCTGTTGGACCTCGGCGAGTCGTAAGACGGTCGTACCGATCTTTGAAGATCGCAACCATTTGTTGGTTTATCCGGTGCAATACGAAGGAGTCGAGGAATCCCCGAACGTCATTTACACCGGGGCTGCACCGAATCAGCAGATCATTCCTGCTGTTGCATGGGCGTATGCGTTCGAAAACAAAAGGCGCTTCTTTCTCGTCGGTTCTGACTATGTCTTTCCCCGCGTGGCACACGAAATTATTAAAGACAAACTGAAAGAGTTGGGGGCGGAATTGGTCGGGGAGGAGTTTTTGCCGCTCGGAAGCACCGCTGTTCAGCCCGTTATTGAAAAGATCAGGGCCACAAAGCCGGATATCATCCTCAACTCGATAAACGGCGATTCCAATGTGACGTTCTTTGCCGAGCTTCGGAAAGCAGGAATCACGCCCCAGTCAGTGCCAACAATCTCGTTCAGCGTCGAAGAGGAAACGCTAAGACAATTGGATGTTTCTGCGATGGTAGGTGACTACGTAGCGTGGAATTACTTTCAAAGCGTGGAGTCGCCCGAGAATCAACAATTCGTTTCCAGCTTTCGTGCGAAATATGGACCTCAACGAGTTGTTACCGATCCTATGGAAGCCGCCTATTTTGGCGTCAAGCTCTGGGCAAAAGCAGTGGCTGACTCAAAGAGCACTGACGTATCAGAGATACGCCGTGCAATGCTCAACCAAAGAATGCGTTCTCCGGGAGGCGACGTTCGCATCGACGCCGCAACCCAGCACACATTCAAAACTCCGCGTATCGGCCGCGTGCTACCGGACGGCCAATTACAAGTCGTCTGGACCGCCGCCATGCCAGTAGCACCCAAGCCCTATCCGCCGTCCCGTTCTACCGAACAATGGCGAGCCTTTCTTCATGATCTCTACGCCGGCTGGGGCAACAATTGGTCGGCTGGACCAAAATAAATAATTCACGCGATCTTGTTGCTCTACATGGCGTCCAATCACCACTTGCTTGCGTCGAGCCAGACAATCTCCCCTCCACCATTGGCGACTCAGGGAAGTGACGGTGGAAAGCACCGCCCGAAACGGCAAGAAAAGAAGAGGGAAGCCAGGAAGGTCACCGGTCGAGTTCGCTAGCAATGCCGTGATCCAACAATGCCGTGATCCAACAATGCCGTGATCCAAAGTCGCCGCCAATCGCCTCAATTTGGTTGCAGGCCGCACCCGCTACCGATGAGTGGGCAATTAATTTTTGGTAATTTTTGGCGGACGTGAAATTTTCTGCGCTTGACGAGCTCCTACACTGCGTCCACTCGATCTGCACCGTGATACTCGTCTTGATGCTGGATGAAACGAACTTGAGAGGCGTCCTCTCTAGCTCCCACCATCAAGTTATTATTTTTAGTTTTTTTGAAGAGATTGGTTTTTGAATGAGATCGAGCAAGCATGGACGTTCATTTCGTCATCGTCGTAATTTCCTAAGCACCGCTGGCATGGCAACTCTTGGTGGACTCGTGGTGCCACGAGCGGTCCATAGTTTTCAACCTCTCGAAGGTGGCCCGCCGACTACGATTCCTTATACTCCATTCCAAGCGTCACTTCCGATTCCGCCTACCATCACCCCTTTGACAGGATCGACGATCAAAGGCAAGGCGAATCCTCCGTTTGTGCCTGGTAGCGCTTTTGGTGGTATTGCACCCGAGTTCG
>JAIPFP010000058.1 GCA_021736575.1 Pirellula sp.
GAAATTCACATTCAGTTGCTCTCCACCTCCCCTTGCAGGAACGCAGTTACTTTCAGTTAATGGGTTCAAATCAAACCCATGAAGGGACTTACACCCTCCCGTTTCGACGCCTTCAAAGGCGCACTAGTAGGCACATTCCGTGTGCCGTCCACCTCGAAAGTGCGAAAGCGTGCGTTAGCTCGCCAGTCGATCGCGGACCGCGGTCCACGACTCGCAAACCGACGCTTGTTTTCGCGGTTTAGTACAGGATTGGAGCGTGATTAATTCCCAAAAACGACTATCATGCTGTATCGAATCCACTGAGCGAAATCCGTTCCAATTCCAACATCATTCGTGCATTCGTGCTTCACTTGTGCCGGTAGTGTTTCGGCAAACGAGCAATTATGACCTTCGAAAACCCTGAACCAACTTCCGAAACGCGAAAACCGTCGATCCTCGAGCAAACCGAGCAAGCAATCGTGGAGTGGTTGGGTGAGCGTGGTTTTCCAAAATACCGTGCCAGACAAATCCTTTCCTGGATCTATCAACGACGCCTTGATACGTTTCAAGATATGTCGGACTTACCCAAGGAACTTCGAACACAGCTCGCCGAACACTTTTGCATTTTCACCGGCAAGACGGCCGAATCGCAACATTCGGAAGATGGCACAGAAAAGCTGCTGATCGAATTAGCAGACGGCGGCCGAATCGAATGCGTTTTGTTGCGAGACGGCCCTCGTCGCTCCGTCTGTATTAGCAGCCAAGTTGGGTGCGCTATGGGATGCGTCTTTTGCGCCAGCGGACTCGATGGAGTCGATCGCAATCTAACTCGCGGGGAAATCCTTGAGCAAATGCTCAAACTTCAACGATTGCTTGAACCCGAAGAACGATTGAGCCATATCGTGATGATGGGTATGGGAGAACCGCTCGCGAATCTTCAACGCGTGCTCGAAGCCCTCGCGGTTGCGAAAGACTCCGACTTCGGTCTTGGAATTAGTCCACGCCGAATCACAATCAGCACCGTCGGCCTGCCGCCTGCGATCGATAAACTTGCTGGCTCGAATTCGCCTTATCAACTCGCGATTAGTTTGCATGCCCCGAACGATGAACTTCGAACAAGGCTTGTTCCAGTCAACAGGAGCGTCGGTATTGAGCCGATTATGGCTGCCGCAGACCGATACTTCAATGCGACAGGACGACGGCTTACGTTTGAGTATGTCTTGCTTAAGAACCTGAACGACTCATCGGCATGCGCGGAACAACTTGTGAAACTACTGCGTCATCGAAATGCAATGCTAAACGTCATCCCCTACAACCCTGTTCCCGGGTTGCCTTACGAAACGCCCGCCCCGGAAGCCATTCACGAGTTTCGTCGTATCTTGATGGAAGGTGGGATCAACGTGATGTTTCGGCAACGCAAGGGGAATGACATTCAAGCGGCTTGCGGCCAGTTACGCCGACTGCGAGAACGCGAACCACACGTCGTTTCACTTTCCAATTGAACGAGTGACACAGCCGACAAAAGGTGCAGGCACGCTCCGCCGTGGCGTCCGCCGTCAAGCTTATGACAGGATTCTAGGTAGACGGCACATGGAATGTGCCTACTACTTTGGCTTAGGCAGCCTTAGCGTTGCCTAACGCTGCGATTTCGATGGTCTCAACTCGTGCCTCTGTGTTGGACTTGCGGCATGCGCACCCGCGTTCGCAGGAACCAAAGCGACGACGAAGATTTAAGCCGTGAGCTAAGACCAACATCAATCCGCCGAGCGGAGTCATCCATGGCTGTAGGCTTACCAACAGATCCATCGGAAAAGTGGACGCCAATGACGTTTCACTGGCGTGACTATGGCCCGCATGATCATGGCCCGCATGATCATGGCCCGCGTGATCATGGCCCGCATGATCATGGCCCGCGTGACTGAGTTCGTTCACCGGAGAACTACCAGTCGTGTGACTGTGGTCTCCGTGGCTCACGGCATGCGAACAGCACTGGTCAGGCAGAAAGAAAGCTGCCGTAATCACAAGTCCAAGGCCGGCGGTTGAGAGTCCCAGCACCCTGAAGTCACGAAACAAACGAAAAGCAGGCCAGATGGAAATCGAGACCAAGCCAACGCAAACGATCGCCGCCGCTTGGTGGAATTGAGGGCTAGCCATCCACTCCGTGAATTTCAATGCAGGCAAGAACGCAAGAAGGATGGGAGTTGCAGCGCAATGGATAGCGCAGGCGACTGAGGCCAAGATCCCGAGTGTGTCCTTCCAACGATTCACGCTTTGCTCCATGGTATAGTTAGTTCGTAGGCATGTTTACGACGACATGAATATCGTACCGAAAACGGACGCACATGCAATAGAATTGCAAAAGTTTTTTGAATGCGTTCTCTAATCAATGGTTTGTGCGATGGACTTTGAAAGAATCGAGTTATGAATCCAGCAAATTCGCTGCAAACCTCAGCTTCGAACGTTCGAGCAAATTACCTGTCCGTTCTGGACCGAATGAACGCCGCAGCCCGTAGAGCGGGGCGAAAGCCTGGAGAAATCCGGCTTATTGGGGTTACCAAGTATGTGGATTCGTCCGTTACTAGGCATCTGGTTGAGGCTGGTTGCCGCGATTTGGGGGAAAGCCGCCCGCAGGTCATTTGGGACAAGTCGGCTGACCTGGCCGATCTAGAAATAAATTGGCATTTGATTGGACACCTTCAGCGGAACAAAGCCAAACGAACGTTGCCCTTGTTGACTGCGATGCACTCGCTCGACTCGGAGCGACTGCTTCAGCAAGTTGAGCAAGACGTCGGACCTCGTGAAAACCCCCTCGATCTGCTACTCGAAGTGAATATTTCAGGCGACACGGACAAAACGGGACTTTCGGTAGTGGAAGGGGAGCAATTGCTTGAAAAATGGCTTGTTCGACGAGAAAAATTCCCAACCTTGAAGATCGTCGGGCTAATGGGAATGGGAAGCTTGATTGGCGGCCAAGACCAAGCCCGCACCGACTTCGAGGTGCTCCGAAATCTTCGCGATCGTTGGGCCATTCGGTTTGGATTGCCCTTGAACGAACTTTCCATGGGGATGAGCGACGACTTCGAAATTGCGATCGAACAAGGAGCGACGATGGTCCGCGTCGGTTCTATACTATTTGCGAACACTACTTCTTCGTCGGCTGCCGGATGAAATTAGGTTGGCGAGGTACGGCTGGTTCTTGAGGGTTGGACTCGAGCCTGGCTGGGTTTGAAACGTCGCCTTGACCGGCGGTCTCGATCTCTTCCGAAGTTCGAATCGATCGCATGCCGGTTTCGAGAAGTGGGGGAATCTTCGTCGTAATTTTATTGGCCTGCTTCTGTTTTGCTTTCTGGACGACCTGTTCAGGAACATAGCCTGCATCTGGCCATTTCGCTTCTCGATCCTTGGATGCTTCCTTGGATGCTTTGGGGGGGAGCGAACTTTGATCGTTTGTCGTCCATGTCGGAGGTTTCGAATCGATCGGTACGGAAGTGACCAAGGGCTCGACCGGTAATCTTGGTAGAACTTCGGCTCGAAGCACATCGCGAAAATCCTTGCGCGTATCCTCCCACGGGATGACGGAAACGTTGGGCGTTCCAACCAATGGGGAATTGTCGGAGTTTGGAGCCGAGGGATTAAGCCGATCGACAGCGTTGTGGAACTTGATGTCATCGATACTTGGAGCGATCAACCCATCATCCGTCCAAAGGTTTCGCGGCCCGGATTGCGAGGTTGGCCAGTTGTTTGGGATCGTGGAATGGACGGTCTCCGTGACCGATTTGGGAAGGGGGCGATACCAATACCAAGTGCTGCATGCACCAACGATCAAGACGAACCAACCGAGGGTCCGAGGTTGACGTCCTGGTTCGACTTGCGATTCTTCCGGAGTGCGTTTTGGCGGAGGAGCTAAGTCGCTACGTTTCGTTGTTTTTTTGCGAGTCATTTTCTTGGGATGCGTTCTTGTAGAGCTGGTCATTTGAATTTCCTTGGCCACATCCCTGCACAAAGGAAACAGTCATCATCGAATTAGCATCCAGATGCTCGATCGCTACCACCAATTTTTGATCATCGACAAACCTTCAGCATGCAGCTCAACAAAAACAAAACGGATTGGCATGTAGCGATCGTAGGGAATACAAGACCAACCGATCGCTCCTAAGTTGTCGTCGATGTTGAACCGCGACACCATGCAACGGAGCCCAATTTCGCGTTTAACCGTTAGCCGTAGGCGCTGTGTCCCCATTGGTTACGCGAACGCATGGCACATACGTTCCAATGAGCGGCAAATTGATGTTTGTGGCTATCAGGATATCTTTTATATTGCAATTAGTAATATTGGGGCTATCATATAATCCCTTATGCTTAAGACATCCACAGAAACTGTTGCTGAGCTTGCGCAGCGTGCAAAATCGATGAGGCTTGCACAAAATTTGACCCAGGCGGGCCTCGAGAAACGCTCCGGCGTGAGCCTTGGGTCGATCAAGTTATTTGAGCGCACGGGGAAAATATCCTGTGAGTCGCTCATTAAAATCGCAATTGCTCTTGGGGCGTTGGAAGGATTTGACGGTCTGTTTCAGCCCAACCTAACGGAGGATCGATCGATCGACGATCTACTAAAGGACGCCAAAGCAACCACGGGACGCAAACGTGGACGTGTCAGATGAAGTATCGTCCCGTCACAAAAATCATCGTGTCGATGGCGATTGGACCATCACCCATACGTGTTGGAATCTTGGCAACGGTCAAGCGTTCCATTTACTTTGAATACGATCCGTCATTTCTCGAGAGCGGCATCGAGATATCGCCATTTCGGTTACCGCTCAGAGCCGGAACGTTTCAAGCAAAGCTCGAACCGTTTGAAGGACTATTTGGCGTATTCAATGACAGCTTGCCAGACGGCTGGGGTAGGCTGTTGCTAGACCGTTCGCTAAAGAGCCTTGGCATCTCTGCCGTAGAGTTAGGACCTCTCGACCGCCTAACGCATGTTGGTTCGAACGGAATGGGTGCTTTACTCTTCGAGCCAGATGCAAGCGAGAAGATTACCAAGGGCAAGTTCCTTGACCTAGCACAACTTGCAGAGGAATCGACGAAGGTGGTTACTGGGGAAACGGAGGACGTTTTTCAAGCGCTGCTTGAGCTATCAGGCTCATCAGCCGGGGCTCGGCCGAAAGTGATGGTCGGAGTTTCACCTAATAAGGAACAACTCGTCCATGGCCAGCAAGAATTGCCTGACAAATACGATCATTGGATGATAAAGTTCGGTTCCAGGGGCGACCCGAGCGACATTGGAGCGATCGAATTTGCATACAGTCTGATGGCACGCAATGCGGGCCTTGAAATCATGCCCACGCATTTGTTTGCCACCAAGAATGGAGGCGGATATTTTGGCGTGAAACGCTTTGATCGTCAGAACGGCCATCGGATTCATATGCATTCGCTTTCTGGCATGATCCATTCGGACCACCGAATGCCATCGCTAGACTACGAGGATATTCTGAGAGCAACACTGACCCTTACTCGAAATATGCAAGAAGTCGAAAAGATGTTTAGACTGGCGACGTTTAATGTTCTGGCCAAGAACCGAGACGACCACGCCAAGAATTTCGCGTTCTTAATGGATGCGAAAGGAGGCTGGCGGGCAAGCCCTGCCTACGACTTGACCTATTCACGCGGACCTGGCGGCGAGCAAAGCACCATGGTCATGGGGGAGGGAAAGACCCCTGGACGTCCGCATCTTTTGCAACTGGCAGAAAAGTTTGGAATCACGAAAGCAAAGGCCGCAGCAATCCTCGATCAGGTAGCGGGGGCGGTTGGCAAATGGAAGTCGGTTGCCGAGGAAGCTGGCGTCAGCAAAGCATCGCTAAAGGTGATCGCGACGGGAATCCAATCGGCAAAATAGTTGTTGCAACGTTGGTTCTCACCTTCATTGGGTTATTGAATCCGATATCGATATTTACTCTCAGGTTGAATATTGATAGCTTATGCGCGTTAGTTTCAATCACTTCTCAATTGGGGACGTCGTCATGAAGAACGCATCGATTTGTTTGGGAGTATGCGGCGCACTGGTTAGTTTGGTTGCATTTGCTCAGAGCAACGATTCGGCTTCTGAGCCTAAGACGATGACGGTGTATAACGTAAAGGATCTCGCCGTTTGGTCGCAAAACGGGACTAAGTTTGATCCGACAATTTTGATCGAACTAATCAAGTCAAAGGTATCATCGGCCGATCAGAAAAACGCTCCACAAATTCGACCCTTCACTCAAAATTCGTCGCTTGTAGTAGTCGCAAGTCAATCCGTTCACGAAGAAGTTGCAAGTCTGATGAAAAAACTTCGATCGGAATCATCGGAGTAGTTGGCAGCTATCTTGGGGAGAAGTGATCTCAATGAAAAGCGCAATCAGCCTTGTCTTGGTTATTGTTATCGTGTTTACAAACGGTTGTGCTAGTTCCCGAACCAGGGCCGTTTGCTGATAGGCACGCGGATAGGAAGTAGGATGGTTGCGTAGTACCTGTGAAGTCGACGAACAAAGAGGCTCATCGAGTCTCTGCGGAGTCGATGGTCACGACTGCGGCCGCATCTTCGAGGTACCTCCCTCGCGGCAAGACAATCCACTCTATCCTGAAGACCGTTTTCTCGATAGACTAGGGCGAGAGCCGTATGAGGTAATACTTCACTTAGGGATCGGTGCGGGGGACGGCCAGCGATGGCCGTTCCTACCGCGACCCGCTTCGGCATTTCCCTTGACACATTTTGCAATTGCGGTTGCAGAATCTGCCATTGACTGGCGAAGAGTGTTCCCGGGAGATTCAATTGTTTCAAAAGTGCGGTGTCCTCCGTTGGTTCTCACCATTGGTTCCGTGTCCCCATTGGTTGTCCCGGATGGGGTGACCGGAGCGAATTGACGAAAGCTAGAGTCGATTCGCGTTGACAGATGAATCGTAAGTCGCCGCACTGGGATGGAAACTGGCCAATTCAATTAGATTGGCGATGGGTCCCACCGCAAAACAGCAAGGGTAATCGCTTGGCAACATGGAACCCATTGCCACAAGGCTTTTTCTTCCAGCGGCTTGATAAATTGCCATCGTCATGGCTATGATTCACCTGCTAAAGGCTACGCATCCAACAAATTGCGAAATCCGAAAGCTTTTTGAGTAACCAGCAACTTGATGTTACGGGCGAGCCGTAAAACAGCCATGAAGTTAGTTCGTCAGTCAGTATATTGCCCGACATCAGACGATCCTGAAATTCCGCTGATTGTTCATGCACGGCCTGAAAGCCGCCACAGAAATTTAGTGGTACTCGTACACGGCATCGGTGGTCGGCGATATGGACGACGTTCTTCATTTGGTAAGTTTCCCAAGCTGATTTTTACCGAAGGACGAGGAGAGCTGGACGTAGGGAATTTCGGCTTCCGTACACTAGAACGGCGTTTAGTCTTTTGGAAAACAAATTCAATTGACGACGAGGCAAGGATTCTAGCAGAAACATTGCGAGATCTTCCAAAAACGTACGCGAGCATAGTTGTGCTCGCCAGAGGACTTGGTGGGCTCATTGCTAAAGCCGCTATTTCGTATCTGATCAAAACCAACCAACGCGCCGCGGTGGCTCGCTTAACTGGCTTAATCTTCGTCGATGTTCCACAAGCCGGGGTAGTAAATCTTCCACGCTTTCTGCGCTGGATTTCTCCGGATTTTCATGCGATACGGGCTCACGGCGAACTTGCAAAGGAAACCCACCGGACATTTATTGATCATATCGAGATAGACGCAACTGTGAAAACGCGAGAGAAAATTGTGATTCCCTTATGGTCTCTCTCAAGCGCTTTTAGCGTTTGGTCTGACAGTCTTTCCGCTAACTTGAACGTGCCGTCTCGGCAAACGAAACTCATTCGGACAACACTTCGAAGCCTCTTCTGGACCCACGACCGTAACGGGGACGCATTTCAATTCCTATGGGGATGTATTTCGGAGAGTACTCATCGATTCGAGCGAATGGAATCACTGCTACCAACGAGATCGTTCTTTCCAACAATACACCCTTCAGGGGGGTTTTCGAGCGTGCAAGAGAGTTTAGATTTATTTCGCATTGATGCCGCCATGCCGAATGCGACTTCCAGTCTTTACGTGGATATAGGCTTTTTTCCATTCTACATATCACCTATTGCATCAGTTAACGAGCAAGAAACTTGTGGATGTGCTGCAGCTAGATTCTCAATTGAAGTTTCTTCGGGGGAACTAGATGCCGAACCAACAGTTACACAAGTTCCTGCGTCATCAACGGTTCAACTCGAATATGCTAATTTGGCAATATGCCAGCTACGAATAGAATCTCAACAAAATAAGATAATTGAAGGCCAAGTAAAAATTCAACAGGAGGTAACATGGTCGAGCAAAGAATCAACATGTCGCAAATCCAATCTAATAGTTAGGCCACTTAAGTTTAAAGCACTGAAGATTGACAAGGATAATTCAATGATCGAAGCGTGCATCTTACAAGCCTATTTCTCGCAGTTACAAGAATTGCGAGTCGCCAAGACTCTGGAATTCGACGAATGAGTGAGACGAGAACTTTGTTTATATCTAGGAAGCATTTCTACGCCTTGCGTGAACTCATGCGCGGCGAGAAAGCCGATGTCGTTGAAATAACAGGTCTCTTGGATTTAAAGCGAAGCAAGTCGCTTGCACACGAATTGGCACAGAGTATGGCGCATGATAGTGAGTCAGACTACAGCAAGTTTTGCACGGCTGTCAACATTGACTATGCATATGTCACTTATTTAGCAAATTCAAGAACAAATCAATTGCAGTTGCCGTCCGAGTCATCCGGGAGAGAGGCTACTGGAGAATTAAAGCAATCGCAAGAGGTAAGTGATTCTTATGCTACTCAAGTTTGGAACGAGGCGATACAATTCTCAGGTGTCGACAATCTTTCTACCAGACTACAGAACGAGCAGGATGTGCGAGCAGAAAGGGATTCGCAAGAGATTGCGTTCACGCAAGTTGCCAACAGATATTACAGAGAGGAACCACTTGGCAAAGGCGCATTCGGCTCCGTTTTTGCTTGCGAAGATTCGAGCACCGGGAAAAGCGTAGCATTGAAGCTAATTCGAGCCGACGCTCGTATTAAGACTGCCGAAAGTCGAATACTTTCGATCAGTGAAGATGATCGTGAGTACAAATCTGTCCAAAATGACAGAGAGGCGGTTTTGCTTGCGTGTTTAGAGCATCCGAATATTCTGACCTGTTTAGACTGGGGTGATGCCACTAACGTCGCGCATTACTTGGTAACAGAGAAGTGTTCGACAACTGTGCGGGAACTTATTCGAACCGGTAGGCTAACACTAGCCAAATCAATCGAATTACTCATAGGTGTAGCCGAGGCTTTGGAGTTTATGCACTCACAAGGAGTTATTCACCGTGACATAAAACCAGATAATATCTTGGTTGATGCTAACGGATGGCCTCGTATCGCAGATTTTGGGCTTGCGGTGTTTATGCACGAAAATGTGATGGGTATAGCGGGAACAATACCATATATGAGTCCAGAGCAGATAAACAGCGAGTGGTTCGATGGAAGAAGCGATGTTTACAGCCTAGGCGTTACTGCCTACGAGATGCTCACTGGACTTGCACCCTACGGGTCAATTGGACGGAATGAGCTGATTGAGCTTGTAAGGACTGGCTCGCTGACAATGGACATTTCAGCTCTTTCAAAACTTCCTAGCAAAGTAGTTGAGGTTCTCGAGTATTGCACTCAAAAGCTACCTGCGAGGCGCTGTTTCTCTCGCGAGCTAGTGACCATGTTACGCAATGTCCAGGCTTCGCTAGACTTGCCGACGGCGACTGGAACGCCGCAAGACGAGCTTACGCGACTTTCTGTCCTATTGCACACTTTTCCAGCAGACAGCACAGATCGATTGAAGGCATACGGAATGCTCGGCGACGCCTTCAATTCCAGGCAGTTTCAAAAGGCAGCTATTTGTTGCTGGTGGCGTTCAGCAAGAATGGCGCGAGATTTGCGAAATTTCGCAGTTGAGGCAGAAATGACGTGGCGTATCAGTCAGTGCTGCTTTCAGGTTGGAGATATTACGAAGGCAAAAATACATGCAGCCACTGCATTTGACTTAGCAAAAAATACCGATCAAGTGCTTGCCACGGAGATTAGCCAAAGAATTGCCCTTTGGTCCACAATTAATGACGAGTAGCAAATGCCGAAAATCTTAAACCAACGAGTGTATACCGAACCTGGATCGCCGGGTCTGCTTAGCGATGAGCCATTAGTTCTTCACGCTAGGTCCATACCTTCCAGAAATCGAAACCTGATTATTTTCGTTCACGGACTCGGAGGACGCCGATACGGGAAAAACACAACATGGGGGAATTTTCCTAGATTTGTTTTCGAGGATTTAGATACCATTGACGTGGGCATGTATGAGTATCGGACGGCTTTCGGTAGGATAAAATTCTGGGAGTCAATTGATCTCGAAGATGAAGCACGAGTCTTTGCGGATATCCTGCGAGATCTTAATACGTATGATCGAGTTGTCTTGATCGGCCATAGCATGGGTGGTCTTCTAGCCAAAGCAGCAATCGCGTACTTGCTTCAGACAAATCAGGCGAAATCCATGAACCTTGAGTTATCGTTAGTTCTCATGGCTACGCCACAAACAGGCTCACAAAGGCTTCCGAAAGTGCTGAACTTATTTAGTAGAGATGCTCGCGTACTAAGTCCGCACAATAAGTTTCTTGCACATATCGATGATGTTTTTTCAGCAAACGTAGTAATTGACGGCGGAGAACCAGGTACAGACCAGTTGGCTGTGCCGACATGGGCGATTTTGGGCAGTTCTGACTTTTGGGTTGATCGACTGAGCGCGGGAATTGGCCTACCGCCAAACCGAAAAAAAACAATTAGGGGTTCGCATGTCAGGATTGTCAAGCCAGCGAGAAAACAAACGGCAGCCTACGAATACGTCATGTCAATACTGTCGGAAGTTATGCCGGCTTTGGATTAAAGAACCGACCTTTCTTCCCGCTTTTCTCCCTACCTTGTTTCCTGGAAACTTTGTTTATAATTTCAATCTACGGAGGTCGTTGTACCTGAATAGGGTTTTCGGCCGACTAAGCACGTCGGCGGATATGACCTAGTTTAATGGCGCGTTGTTTGCACTGAAGTTCTGATGGGACACGGATTATTTTTAGCTAGCCTTCGCTTGCTGTTTGCGTCCCTCCCGAATGTTATCATCGGGAGAATAACCGTGGCTCGTCCTGCATCAGTATTTGTTAGTGATTTAAGCGATGAAGATCGAAATTGGCTGGTCGAAACTTGGAAGACCCATCGGATGCATTCGACGCGAGCACGTGCTCTTTCTGTTCTGCTAAGCAGCCAGGGACGCACGATTATTGAAATTGCGACTGCACTCATGGTCGATGAGGACACAGCCCGCTGCTGGATCAATCGATGGTTCACTGGGAAACGCGAAAATCTTGAGGATGAGCATCGCGTGGGTGGCCTTGCCATACTGAATGAACATGAGCAAGCCGCAACGATCGAGATGATCAAGGAGCATCCATCAGATCCCAAAGTGGTTATTAATTTGATTAGCGAAAAATTTGGCAAGTCGATCAGCCGCGATACCCTTCGACGCATTTTAAAAAAAGCCGGGATGCGTTGGAAACGCTTTCGAAAATCGATCAAAAACCTGCGTGATCCCGTAGCCTTTCAGACTGCGCGAGATGAACTTGCGAGGCTTTGTGGTAATCCAGAAATCAATGTCGCCTATTTAGACGAATCCACATTTTCCCTAACCGCCGTCGTGCCCTATGGATGGCAACCAGCGGGAGAACGATCGGCAATCGAACTTTCTGGCAAGCGGAATAGTATTCACGTATTGGCAATCGAAAATGAATCTGGCAAGACAACGTCGTACCTCCATCAAGGTTCGATCAATGGCGGAACAATCGTCGCCGTAATAGATGACTTCGCAAATCACATACGAAAGCCGACTGTCTTGGTTCTGGACAACGCATCGCCGCATACTTGCAAAGAAGTCCTCTCGCATAAACAGAAATGGGAAGAACTTGGGTTGGTTCTCTATCCACTGCCTCCCTACTCACCGGAACTAAATGCAATTGAACACTTGTGGAAGTCTGTAAAATACACGGAATTGCCAGCAGTCGCCTGGAAAAGCGTCGCTTCGCTTCTGCAAAACTTAACCAGCGTCTTTGGTGGACTCGGCCGGACTGTGCTCATGCCATCATTGGCGAACTGTTAAACCAATTAATACGTACGGACGTGCTTAGTTCGGTGAAGTTAGAAGTCCCTCTAGGCGTTCGCTTCCAGTTTGGATACGAAGCGAAGTTGAATCTGAAGGAAATCGCAGAGATTCTTGATCCTTCGGCTATTCTCAACCAATCGGCTTCGCTCGTTGTCAAACAGGAACGCTCCTATCGGACTCATCCCGACAAACTTGCTCCCTACTGGCATGAAGTCGAAGAGTTGCTTAGGCATGATTCTAAGCTCAAGGCCTACGTGCTCTTTGATGAGATGGCCAAGCGTCATCCAGAAGGTTTCGAGCCATCGTGGAAACGCACCTTTGAGCGTCGCGTCCGTGATTGGAAGATCGTACAACGAGTTGAGAAGGATGTCACTTTTGATCAAGTGCATGTGCCAGGGGATGTTCTGGCCGTTGACTTCACGAACATGAATGAGCTCGGCATCCTCATCGCCAATCAAAAGTTCGACCATATGGTTTTTCATGCAGCACTTAACTACTCCAACTGGGAGTACATCGATCTATGCGTTTCGGAATCTTTCGAAGCGCTCGCCAAGGGAATTCAAGGTTGCTTCCATGCCATCGGTGGCGTCACTGAACGTATTCGCCACGACCCGCTTTCAGCGGCAGTGAACAACCTTAGTTCCGATCGACACTTCACTGCCAACTTCACCAAACTGCTTGAACACTTTCATGTCGAATCTCATCGGATCAATATCCGTACGCCACCCGAGAACGGGGACTGCGAGTCGCTTCATGGCCATTTCAAAGATTATGTGGACCAACGATTGCGACTGCGTAGTTCTCGAGAGTTCGAATCAAGAGAGCAATGGACTTCTTTTCTGCGTGAATGCATTGCCCAAAAGAATCGAGCTCGTGAGTCGAGTTTCTTGGTCGAACAAGCAACTCTCGCCGACCTTCCATCTAAGATGTTCCCTATCTATACCGAGCATGAATGCATGGTCGCGAGCAATTCGATCATCTCTGTAAAACAGAATCGATATTCCATTCCAAGCTGCTTTATCGGCAGCCGAGTTCAGATCCGTATCTGTGCTGGGGGCCAACCGCATGGGGACACACCACTACGGCATTTTCAACCGCATGGGGACACCCCGCTGCGACATTTTCCATGACACATTTTTGCAATTGCGGCGGCAAAATCTGCCATCGAATAGCGAAGAATGTTCCCGTGAGATTCGATTGGGTCAAAAGTGCTGTCTGAGCTTTTCACCGTAGTTTCGAAGGCCTTCGACGCGTCAGGCAATGCAACGATTTTTATCGTTCCGAGCAGTTGAGGACAACGTTGAGGACAAATGCTCTACAATGTTCAACCTCGTTGCCAGTGTCCCCATTGAATCTTCAACGCTCAACAATTTTCGTTGTTTTTGCCTGGAGCGGAATAGTTGCTGTAGCTGTCAAATTCTCGTATGGAAACGCTTGCATTTACTTGTATCCTGAGATGGAGACCCTCGAATGGAAAGGAACATTAGATGCCTAGTGAAATAAGTCTTATGGTCAGTACGGAAGGATTGACTGCATTGGCCGATATGGCATTGGCTCCGAAGAACCAATCCAAGTTGGACGACCTCCTTTCGCGAAACGCCGAAGGGGAAATTTCTGTGGAAGAATCGCAGGAACTAGACCTTCTGCTAAAAAAGATCGACGAACTCAATCTTGTGAAAGCCAGTGCAGCAGTTGTATTGCACCAGTAGAACACATTCTTCCGCTGTCTCTCGGCGGTCCGACAGAGTTCGAAAACCTCGGTCTTGCGTGCCCGACCTGCAATCGGCATAAATCCAATCGGGTAGCCGGAATCACTGACGAGGGTTTGGAATCCCGCTTGTTTCATCCGCATAGCGATCGCTGGCTTGATCACTTCGATTGGTCCGTCAGCGGACTTGTTATTGTTGGACTCACAGATGTGGGAACAGCGACGTGGCAAAATCGGCGATCGAATGGCGAAGAATATTCCCGTAAGATTCGATTCGTTCAAAAGTGCTGTGTACCTATTGGTTTCGAAGGTAGCTATTTTGGCTATACTTATCCAAAAAGGGCTTGGCAAAAGTAAGTCGATCGAATACGGTTTCCGGACTTGCCAAGCAAATACGAGGATTCAAGAAAGGTTTTTAGATGAGTCAACCGATGGGGCGTTCTGGAGTGTTTATTGCTGCTGCTGTCATGTTCACGTTGATGTGTGCACATGGGCATGCAGGGTTTGTTGGGTTCAAAGGAAGAGCGCCAATCAGCTATGGCAGTTCCATCCCCGGAATCTGGAGGCATGATGTTTTGTATTTTGACCTTGTTATAAATGACTCTGTGTTGGATACAGATGATAGGGTCTTTTCAAACGCTTTCGGAGGGGTAACGGCGTTAGGTCATTTCGAGCAAGGGATCGTCTATTTTCGGCTTTACGCCAGTTCATCCAACCTTGGATATTACGACCCTATCGATGTGACCTACGACTATTCTCAATCTTATTTCACCACGATTGACGCTGGTCCCGGACCTGGAAACGATTTCTATTCGGAGAAGATGAAGCTCATCCTTCGTGTAACCGAGTCGAGTCTAATCGCTGGTGCACCCTTCAGGATGGTGGTATTGAACCTGTACAATGGTTCTTTTTACGATCCGGCTGCGACCAATCAGGTTTGGGTTGACGAAAGCGCTAGTGGTAATCCGACATCTTTTGGGGACTTCTTTTTGCGAGGTACCAATACGCTTGAAGAATTTCGAGGGTCTGTTCCAGCCGAAGCTGATAATGCTCGAGATGGTATCTTTATCGAGGGTCTCGGCGGCACCGGGCAGTTAGCATCCGGAGAGGGCGTAACGTTATCGGCCGTTCCAGAACCTTCATGTTTGTCGATTTGGTGTATTGGGTTGGCGTGGGTTGGTTGGAGCAAAAGGAAAATGGTCCGCCAGCCTCTAGCTGCCCGTTGAAGATATCACGATTTGAGCGATTCTGATTGGATTTTGGAACTCGTTAAGAGCAGTTCATGGGCGTCTACCACTTCGACATTTCCCGTACCACATTGCAATTGAGGCGATAAACGCTGCCATTGAATGGCGAAGAGTGTTCCCGTGAGATTCGATTGTTTCAAAAGTGGTTCCTCCTCATTGGTTCCTCCCCATTGGTTCCATTGGTTTTCCGAAAAAATTAAGTCAACCCGCGCTAGCTGCAATGAGAAACGCCATTCCATACCAAATGGAGATCCCCATTGCCGAGATGATCGCATTGGTCAGGCTTGGCTTGATTGGGTGAGCGGCGGCAAGAGACGCAGCACATGCGATGTACGGAATGGTGAAAAACAAAAGTTCCGACCAGCTTTCGTGAGCAAGGAATGCAACGGGTGCCACAAGAATCCAAAGCATGATTTCCGTCGATCCAAGAAGCAATCCAGAGCCAAGGAAGAGCAATGCTGGCAGTACCAGCAAGCTTGTCAAAACCGTTCCTCGCCAGGGTAGTACGTAGATGTACAAGGCATGTGCAGCGATGCCCGCGAAGATCGCAAACGACCAAATAATCATAATTGCGCTTGGCTCTCGTCGAAATTCCGAGAGCAGGCAGAGCCACAAGGCGAACACGGCCGTCAATGCGAACAAGCTACGAAGGCTGAGAGGTCGAGCCTTGCGATTTAGCTTCGGTCTAGTCGCACCTTCGTTTTGGATGTTGTCAGGCATGGAGACATCCTAGTGCAGACGACCCGTTTAGACTCGCTGGGGTGGGGCATGGTGACACAGAAAGCGCTGGGATAAACCGGATTTAGGATGTGAGATCCGAACCTAATTTTCAAACGAGGTTAGTACCGCATGACGAATTGATTGTAGAAAACAAAGCCTCGATTGTCATTGAGCGCCACGTAGTCTGTATGGCGATAGTCGACTTGGAAGCTGTACTGCAAGAATTTCGTGATATCGCAAAACATGCTCGCAAAGTAAGCGGAATTCTTCAAAATGCCGGTACCCACTGCGGGCAGGTCTTGGCGAAGTGGTCCTTCCACACCATACCCAACATGAACTTGCAATCGTTCGTTCCAATAATGGAATAGTTCCAGGAAACCGCCCCTGCCGCGGATCACTGCATAGGTCTCTGGATTATAAGTTTGGAAAATATTACCCGCGTAATTGCCTAGGCCTTGCCCAACGTAACCTTCGCCGATGAGTCCGGTATTGGCAGTGAGATTTATCTTGCCATCGACCGACAAGCCATCGACATTGATGACCGAACGGACGGGGATATTTGGATTGATATCGTCTAAATCGAAGACGTTTTGAGTATTTCGAATCTGGCCTACTAAGCCAGCAATACCTAGTTCAATCGGTCTTTCGGTTCGTCCACCTGCCAATTCCTCTTTTGCCCCCAACCCCAGGACGCCTCGGATTTCTAAATTGGGCCAACCATTCCCTTCGGTTGTACGGCGCGTTGCATCGAGCAACACCGTGGATATCGGATCGCTTAGGGCAGCCTGCAAGGTCGTTTGGAAGTTTTCGCTTGGCGTCCAGGAGCGTTCAAGGCGAATTTGGCCTCGAAACGTACCGGCATTTCCTGCTCCGCCCATCAGCGTCATCGGAATTACGCCCGGATCGCGAGGGGCGAACAAGTCGGGTTGCAGACCGATCGCGAAACGCCAATCGTCATTCTTCATTTCGCCGAATGCAACAATCGGTAAAACGCCGTAGGTGTCCGAGGTGAGGCTCGAGTTTGACATGTAGAGCTTGGCGAGCGCGCCCGTCTTCCATCCTTCGATCTTCGGGCCATCATAGAGCAGTTGAAAATTCGATTGCCGAGCATGCATTTCGAACGTCGAGGTATCCAGTCCAAATGGGGACGGAGGAAGAAGAAAGAGGGGACTCCAGGGCACGTAGGATCGTTGTGTTCCGTTGACCGTTAAGATAGACAAAGTCCCGCTGGCCTTGAGTGTCCCAGCACCGAACAGAAGTTCCATTTTACCATCGGACTGTGGCGCGACCCCCGGTACAGGCAACGCGATAGGCTTGCCTTTGGCGGCACCCGCGTCCCCATCCACCCAAGACTCACTCGATTGACTGGGGATGGTATTCGGATCGGCTTCGGCATCCGCGTTGTCAGTGTTTTCCTCGGACGCTACGTCTTTCCTTACGATAGGTGACTGCGCAGAGACGGTGATAGAAGCAGTTCCGACAAAGACGAGAAATCCAAAGCAGATCAGGTATCGCATGCCGCCATTCTCCGTGGACTTCGTCCATAAACCGCCCGCCGCCAACCGAGCTATCGCAATGCTTGGCTTATAGAAATAGGGAAAATATCGAGTCAAGAGGAGTTCCACTGGTTCTCAAAAAACTGACATGACCATCTAAGCTCGTTGTCAAGGTTTCGCTTAATAATTAGACTGTGAGCGATTCGCTTATGCACTTTTCACCCGCGTCACTCCACCATCTTTAGGGCTAATTGATGTCTAAGGGCAAGCTATTTCTCTCAACGTTCGTCGTTTTGTCATGGGCTCTTTCTGGGGCAACTTGTTTGGCTCAGCAGTTGGCCAATCCTGAGTTGGAAGCACGCATTTTTTTGGGGGGGGATATCCTCACCATGCGAGGGACGACGCCGGAGTATGTTGAGAGTTTGGTGGTGAAGGATGGGAAGATTCTGTACGCTGGAACGCTTGCCGAGTCGGCAAGACTCGCTGGTACCAACAGCAAACGTATCGACCTGAAAGGCAAGACGCTTTTGCCAGGGTTCATCGATACGCACGGGCACTTTGTCTATTTCGGAAAGAACCTGGTCGATGCGAATTTGTTCGACTGTGCCGACATCGCGGAACTTGTTTCGAGGATGAAGAAACAGGCAGAACGTACTCCCGAGGGTGCATGGATTGTCGGATTTGGGTATCAAGCACGAACGCTGAAGGAAGGCCGCGCTCCGACGGGCGAAGAGCTCGATCAAATATCGGCCAATCGCCCGGTGATGATCGTCGATTCGTCGGGGCATTTGGGGGCTGCGAATGGCCAGGCATTCCAAGCGGCTGGGATCACAGCGGATTCTCCGAACCCGACCGGTGGATCATTCGACCGCAAAACCGATGGAAAATCGCTGTTGGGCCCGATGGAGGAAACGGCTCTTAATGCGGTTCGGAGCAAGCGGCCTGCGCTTACCGGAGAATTGGCAGCGCGGGCAATCACCGGAGCCGCAGAGGTTTGGGCGTGCTATGGTCAGACCACGGCGATGGAGGCCGGATTGGGACTTGGTAACGATGACATCGGAATCGTCCTCAATGCGATCGATAAAAAACTCTTGCCCATTGACCTCTACATCGCTGCGAAAGACTCGTCATTGGATGATACGCTCGCAGCAGCTTACTCCGTCGCATCCCAATACAACCCTAACTCAGATGGTATCGTCGAGAAATTGAGGACAGCTCGCCCGGATCTTGATCGGCGTTATGTGAATCGCGTTCGAATGGGAGGTGTCAAATTCTGGTTGGATGGGAGTCTCGATACCGCTTGGTTCACCCAGCCATACTCTCAGAATCCGCCGGGAAAGACCGGTGCCTTCTCTGGGTACCAACAGATACCTGACGAAGTCCTTGATGCCGTGTTTGACAAGTATTGGGCGAGCGACTTACAGATCCATATGCACATGAATGGGGATGCGGCTGCGGATCAAGCTCTTTCAGCGATCGCCAAGGCGGTGAAGAAATATGGCATGCGAGATCATCGACCGGTCTTTGTCCACGCCGCGTTGGTGCGAGTGGACCAGATAGAAAAAATCAAAACCTATGGCGCAATCCCCAGTTTCCTCACGGCGGGAATCGCGACGGCTGGAGATGCCGTGGTCAGGCTCTGGGGGCAGGAACGAGCTGCTATAGCACTGGCCTCTCGAACTTTCTTGAGAAATGGTCTGCCATTCACCTTTTCACACGACGCGCCTGTAACACCAGTCCCCTCCATTTTGGCATTGGTCGATGCCGGAGTGAATCGTATTTCGGCAAGTGGCCAAGTGGTTGGACCAGAGGAAACCATTCCTCCCTACCACGCACTCCGAGCCGTTACAGCGATGGCTGCGTATCAACTGAAAGAGGAATCATCCAAAGGAACGCTGGAAGCGGGCAAGCTTGCCGACTTGGTGATCCTCGATAAGAATCCGCTCAAGGAGGAATCGACAACGATCAAAGACATCGTTGTTCTGGAAACCATCAAGGAAGGCAAAACCGTCTTTACGAGGTCTTCGAGCAATTGATGTGGTGCTCGCGATGGCCTATCCGACATTGGGTCACGTCACATTGAGTGTCCCGTTGTCGGAAAAGAACATCTGGGCGGCGGCTGGTCGAGGTGATCTTAATGAAATTCGAGAGGAACTGCAAAACAATGTGGCAGTGGATGCCCGCTGTGAAAATGGTCTGACACCGCTTCACATTGCAACGTTGTTTCATCAGCACGCCACGGTCGAATTGCTGCTTGCTGAAGGAGCAAGTGTAGCACTTGGCGATGCAGAAGGAAATGTGCCGCTTCAGATGGCCGCGTTCCTTGGGCACACGGACATTGTTCGTTTACTGTTGGCCGCGGGTGCCGATCCTGCGATGCGGAACCACCGTGGATTCAATGCAATGGATCTAGTTGCCCTCACGTGGAGTAACGGCCTGGAATCGTTTTACCGAAATGTTGAGAAGGAATTGGGTCAGCGGCTGGATCTTGCTCGGATTCAGCTTGAGCGGCCTAAGATCATGGCTTTGCTGATGGCCGCTGCTCCAAAGGCATCTAATAATGTTCCAACTGTAAGCATCTGGCAGGCAGCAATAACCGGTAACACCTCGGTCATCGAACAACACATCCACGCGGGTACGGATCTGAACATGAGAGAAGACTTCGGTGGAAGTACACCGCTTATGCTAGCCGCGATTTTCGGACAACTTGATACCGCCCAGCTCTTGATTCATGCAAATGCGCATCTTGATTCGCAAAATCACTCCGGTGATTCCGCACTCCACTTGGCAAGTTTCTTCTGCCGACCGAAAATAGTTGAGCTGCTTCTGAAGTCGGGAGCGGATCCGAACAACGTTAACAAGCATGGTTTGACTCCTCTGGCTGCAACGTCGATCGAAATGAACGCGGAACTGGGAGCCATCTATCAACATGTGTACGTGTCTCTTGGACTGAAATGCGAACTCGATGTCGTCGCTGTCGCACGCGAGCAGATTGCTGAGATTTTGAGTAAATACACGGTATCGTTGGAGTCGAAATGACGAACACAGTGACTGATTTGATCCCAGCATCAACTTCGGCTTCATCACGCCGACATGATCTCGATGCGTTGCGCGCTTTCGCGATGCTACTGGGAATCATGCTGCACGGCATTATGTCGTTCATTCCAGGCATTGGTGTCATCTGGGCGGTAGAGGATTCTCAAGCAAGTCCATGGTACGGCGTGCTGCTCTCTTTTATTCATGGCTGGCGAATGCCGCTGTTCTTTTTGGTCAGCGGATTCTTCACCGCGATGCTATGGCGGAAACGGGGACTTCGTGAATTGCTTTCGCACCGCTTCAAACGAATCTTCATTCCCATGCTACTTGGGTTGTTGACGATCATTCCATTGACATGGGTTGTGTCTGGCTACGTGCGTTCTAGCTCCGTGCGTTCTCAAGCAACTACAGCAACAGCAAGTGTTGCTGCGGATCGTGGCGAAGCGGAAAATGCCATTCCGACTCCTACTTCCGAAATCAAGATTTGGGGTGATGTTGCCATGGCAGATCAGGCAGCTGTCGAAAAATACCTTGCTTCCGGAGGCGATGTTCAGTTAAAAGACCCGAATGGAGCAACACCTCTACACGTTGCTTGCTTCTTTGGACGGGCGAACATCGCTGAATTATTGTTGAAGTCTGATGCCAGCTTGATAGCCTTAAACAAGGAAGGCAAACGGCCGGATGAATTACTTTTGATCGATTGGGGAACGACGGCATTTATTGCAAATATTTTCCAGGTACCTGCCGAACGAATCGATGTTCTAAAGGGCCGAGACGCGATCGCAACTTTGATCAGCGAACGCACTGGTCGCAAAATAGCATCACTGCCGATCGACTCGGAAGATCCTTCCCGTCTCAGTTCGATTATCAACCTTTTGATGTACTTTCCGCTGTTTGGCCATTTGTGGTTTCTTTGGTTCCTATGCTGGTATATTTGCATTTTCGCGGTTCTGATAAAGTTGACGCAGGTATTGCCAATTCCAGCAGTGCCTCCATCCTGGCTGTTATCGACGCGTCGCTTCCTGTGGCTGATTCCCTTGACTGCTGTGCCACAGTTCCTTATGGGGCGAATGCCCGGTGCCTTCGGGCCGGATACGTCGATTGGATTGCTGCCAATGCCTGCCGTGCTGGCATATTACGCCATCTTCTTTGGATTCGGACTCTTGTACTTCGATGTAAATGATCGCGACGCTGCGGTTGGGCACGGCTTTTGGTGGATGCTGGCGGTTGCCTTGCTCGTGCTGTTTCCACTAGGGCTGATTCTCAGAGGATCGACTGCGACAGGTGCTAAGATTGCAGCCGCCCTATTTCAAGTCAGTTTCGCATGGTACATGTCCTTCGGAATGATAGGTCTCTTTCACCGCCACTTCCACGAACAAAGTCCTTGGGTACGATATCTTTCCGATTCATCGTACTGGCAGTACCTAGCCCACATCCCTCTGATTATTTACATCCAGTATCTCGTGCGTGATCTTCCATTGCCGTCCGGTGTCAAGGTTGTCATCATCTTCGTTGCTACTACTAGCGTGCTGTTGCTCAGTTATCAGTTCTTTGTCAGAAACACATGGTTGGGTGTTCTTCTCAATGGACGGCGACATTCACCGTCTGCGTCAGTCCGTAAAGAACAGTTGGGTATTCACGTACCAGAAAGGAATGTTACCAATTCCTGAATGGCATTTCGCAACTAGGTAGAGTCACATGTCAGTGGTCAATGAATCCAAAGGAGTCCAATTGATGAAGACCGCAGTCCTTTCCATTACTTAAGCCTCGGCATCCGAGGTTTTGCCAGAACGATTGGCTTCTTGTACAGACGTTTCAGCATAATTTGAATTTTGGTTTTCGTAGTATCGACCACTTCCGGAATAGTAAGCACCGCGGTAATACATTCCATACTCACTGTAGTAAACGTTTTCGTCCATTCCATTAACAATCACCCCCAGTATCTTTGCTTGGACCATGTCAAGTCTTTCTTTGGCCTTGCTGGCCGCAAGCATGACCCCTTTACGGATTCGAATCACTAGGAAGATGCCGTCTACGACCGACGACAAACTTGTGGAATCCGCAACGGGTAAAATAGGTGGCGAATCGATAATCACGATCTCGAATTTTTCTCGAAGCTGTCCAATCATGTCTGCAAATTCGGTCGATGCAATCAATTCAGCGGCATCCTTCGGACGGCCGCCCGACGTCAATAGAAATAAGTTGGATTGGAACTCGCATGGACGGATTGCTTCATCGAGACTGAGCCTTCCTTCCAACACTTCCACGCAGCCGGGCTCAATATCAATGCCAAAATTCTGCTGAACTCTTGGCCGGCGGAAGTCTGCGTCAATGATAACGACCCGTTTTTTTGCTTGCGCGAGCGATACCGCTAGGTTGCTTGAGATTGTAGACTTGCCATCCCCAGGTGATGGACTCGAGAACAAAAACACCTTGCTGTTGTTTTGGTTCGCTGAAAACAACAGTGCCGTCCGTGCTGCGCGAAAGGTTTCTGAGGCTGGCGATTGGGGATTAAAAGCAGTCACCAGCATCGGTGAAGCAGATTGGCCCGTAAGAGCTTTTTTGGTTTTGATCCTCGGAATCTTGCAGATTACCTGTACGCCGAGGCTGTGCTGAATGTCGAATGGCGTTCGATACGCCAAATCGCTTTGATCGATCAAAATTGCAAGCCCAACGCCGAGCATTGATGCAATAAGAATCGCGATAGAAAGATAGGTCAACAACTTGGGTGCGACTTGAATCGCCCTAGACGCCGGGTCGATGACACGGACCTTTGTGGTTGTGTAGTTGGTTGAAAGCACATTGATGGCAGACAGTTTATCAAGAATTTTCGCCACGGAGTCTCGACGCTCGTTGATTTGGGCTTTGAGCATGTTAACCTCTGCCATATCGGCCGCAATCATCTTCGACCTGGTCTCAAGGTTTTGAATCTCTTCGGATATCTTATCGAATTGCTTGGTTGCGATGTTCTGTTCAAACGTTAGCTTAGTCTCGTACAATTCCAGTAGATCGGCATCCTTTTTCCTGGTATCGCTCGGCGAATCGTCATTCTTTCGCCCCTCGATGTTCGTTTCGATACCTGCATTTAAGCCTTCTAGTTCCTCGACAATTTCGCTCCGTTTCGCGTTAAATGCTTTTAGGGAATTTTCAAGAGATGCGATTGTTTGGTGGCGAGGGCCAAACTGCCTCAGCAATTCATCGCGCTGTGTTGTTAATTCAAAAATCCGCCCGTCCAGAGCATCCAATTTACCCTGAACCCTTATCAAATTTCCGCGAGGTTCATCTGGAGTCTGAAGAGCCTTTCTCGCTTCGATAAACATCAGTTGCTTGCTTGCATTGGTTTCTCCTTCCAAAGCCGCCCTGAGGGCCTTCAACTTTTGGTCCAATTCCCCCAGCAACTTCGAGGATACATCCCGTTCACTTTTGAGTCGTTGAATATCTGCTGTGAAGGGATTAACCCACTTTCCAGCCTCGTTTTCCGATGTCAAGTTGAGATTCTTTAGCAAGCTGTAATACTTCGTTTGGTCCGCTTTTTGATCTCCCTCTAGACGTTCCTGAAGGCGTTCGATTAACCCAATCGCCTCTTTACCAGCGCTTAATGTGTCGTCCTCAATGATCGTTTTGTATGCTTCGACTATTTGTTCGAGCATTTGGGGCAATTCCTCGATCACAGGGCCTGTCAAGGTCAGGTCCAGTGCATCGGCATTCTTTTCCACCGGCATGATCTTGAGCATCTGCTTTAGAGCCCCAACCTGTCCAAGAGAGCCCTTGAAAGTATCCAGTTTTTCGAACTCCCCTGAGCGAATTGCACTTGAAAGAACCAAATTGCTAGCAATGAGACTTTGCTGTTTCGCCATCGAAACCGTTTGAGGCACTATTTCGCCATTGACGATGGTCGGTGGCGTCTGGACCCAAATCATCAGTCTGAGTGACGATGCAAAAAAGGGCTTCGCTTGGCTGTACACTAAGTAGCCGACTCCAGCACCAAAAATTGCAAACAAGATAACGATGAACTTGCGTCGAAGAATTGCCCCGTAGAAGTCAATCTTCGGAATCCCCATTTCCTCTGGAGACGGCGCAACAAGTTGGCCGTTGAAAGCTGAATTTTCGTCGTATCGGCCAGCAGGATTTAGCATGAAAAGATCTAGTTTAAGTGACGTGAGGTTTGCAGTGGCAATCTTCGCCGCGTTTTTAATGTCAGAGGACCCGTAATGCTACCATCTCAAAGCGGGAATCTAAACGGGAAATCGTCCGAAAAGTTCGTTGCAAAACGAACGTTAGGATCAATTCTACGACTCGGATGCCACCCATCGGGTGCGGCCTTTGCTGTCTTACTGATAATGGTCGCACAGCCCATGCCGTCGCTACTTCTTCTTTGATTCCTCAGCCAATTTCTCATGCTCTGTTGCCATCGCGGTATGTCCGATTTGACGATATAGACTAGCCAAATTTTGATGAACCGTCGTTCGGTCCGTTAGCCCAGGCAGTGCTTTTTCAAATTCCGCGATTGCTTGTTCGTGCTCTCCTTGCTTCATGAGTATCGTCGCATAGGTATCCCGGAACTGGGCTACACCCGGTTCGTTCTTCAAAACTGCCGTTATTAATTCCAGTGCCTGCTCAAGCTCAGGGGGCTCGCGGGTTGCTAACGTCCATGCTAGGTTGTTGGCGATCAACGAAAAATTCCTGTCTTGCTTGTACGCCTGTTGTAGTTCCCGATCCGCTTCGCTCCTTTTCCCCTGCAACGAATACACGTTGCTGAGAGCAAAATGGGCCAGTGCTGTTGATTCGCCACGTGCAATTGTCGAAGTCAACATGCTCTCAATCCCAGTTTCGGATTCGGGCGCTCCGCTTCGAAACTGCGTGATGAGGCGTTGATAAATGGGAATACAGTTCATGTCAATCGACAATGCTTTTTGGAGCATTGCCAATTGCTCTCCAACGCTTCGCCCCTCCGAAACCTTGCGATCGTGTTGCAATACGAAATACTCAGCCGTAGCTCGCGTGATACGAGCATCTGGCTGTAATCGAAGCCCATCTTGCAATACGCGTTCGGCATCCTCAAATTTCTCTTGACGCATATAAATCGCAGCCAGCATCAATCGCGACTCCGTATTAAAGGGGTCGTTTGTTATCGTATTCTCGAAATAATTCTTCGCATCTCGCAACGTACGCGTCACTCCAGATGAGTTTCCCAACTTAGTGTACAAATCCGCAAGTGATAACAAGAACCTGGGGTCCTCTTTGGCAGCCTTCTCCCAGTGCTCGGCCGCTAGGCCCGTTTGCCCGACGGCAATGTAGTATGCTGCCCAGATTTGATTGAGCTCGGGGCTGGTCGTTGCACCACTTTTTTCCAAGTGCCAGCGTAGTTTCCGCATCAATTCCGGGTCATTTCCACCATCTGTCATCCGCGCAATTTGGATTGCACGCATCCGGTGTGCCTTTGCATTGCCAACGGTTTCATCAGGTGCCAATTTCTGAATGATGGATTCAGCCCGACCCGTTTCGCCGGTTTTGTCGAGCAACTCCGAGTACGTCAAGAGAATGTCCGGGTCGGGGTTAGCTGAGCCCGTCATCAGTCGACTACAAAGTAGTTTTGCTTGCTTGAAATCCTTTGAACGTATGGCCGATTGCATTTTATTCTGGTACCGAGCCTCGACGGAACTCCTATTGATGAACGATGCGATAACCACGGCTGTCACAATGCTAAATCCAATGACTGACGGCAATCCCCAATAGAGATTGATTCGTCCCTCGCGATCCATATTGAAAATTCGGCTGAATGGAAACGAGACGACCGCCACCAATGTCAAAAATAGAGCTCGAAAAATGGTCCGCGGCAGCAGAGTCAATCGCAAAAACCAATGCCGGGGCTTCCGGGCCCCATCCACACTCCGCGTACGAAAGACGCTCGTCAGTATGAATTCAAAGAATTCGGTTACGTTTCCCAGCAATTGAAGGAATTCATTAAACAGAAATCTCATTTGGCACCTCCAAAACGTGCGTCAAATAATAAGATCGCTCGGATCTGCAAATACAACTCCTGTAGTTCGACTATTTCCCGATCGGTCAGTTTTTCTTTCGGTAAATAAAGTATTTGAACAGTACTGACCGGTGGAGCGAATGTTGTCTCTCGAAGCATTCGGTTCATCGGCAGCCCAAAAACAGCCCTCAGTTGGTTCATGATCTTCTCGCGCAAATACACAACGGTTTCGCGGCCTAAGTACGTCTGCGGCAAAACAATGTGTCCTGTACGATCGATTACCGAATAATATACCACTCCTTGTTCCCCTGATAGCCTTCGCATATCGAGCCGAGTGCAGGACGGTAAGCTCGAATCCACTTTTCCATCTGCAATACTTTGGAGGCTGGGATAGAGGAAATTACGCGTCAAGATCCAATTCATGGCCGAATAGCACTCCCCTAGATCATGGTAATCAGCCCAATCCCCGTCGACCGAAATCGATATCTTCCGGGGGCCGTTAGTCAGCTCCCAAACCCACGAGCGTTCTCCCTGCAAGTCATCCAGAGTTCGTTTCACTTCACGATAACCTGTCACCGACCACTCCCCAATCGTTTTGGGGAGCACGGATTCGTTAACGGCAGGCAATGAGCCCGCCAATACGGATTCGGCGGGAGCTAGTGAAAAGACACGTAAGCCTAGAATTCCAACCAAGGCAAATACTCCTGCGATTGGTAAAACCCACTGGCGTTCTGGCAATGCCCAAACGGGGAATTTCCATTCCCCTGGCGTCGGCATTGGAGCAGCTATTTCAATCTTTTCGGTCTCCTCGAACTCATCTCGCCCCGCCCTGTTTAGGGGTACAAATGCGCGAAACAAGCTATCGGTGCAGAGTACCATTCCACCGATGCAAAAGAATACTATGAAGCCGAGTAAATCATGTTTCAAACCGGAGGACACCGAGTAGTCGCTCCACTCCTCAACCAGGACAACCAACATTATGCGTGCTGAATTGAAAACGATCACCCAAAATATAGCCTGAACCAAATTGAGCAAATGTCGCGGTAGAGAGTATCGATGCAGCAAGCCCCAAAACACAGTGCCAGCAATGGTTGAGAAAAACGAGCGAATGCCACTACAGGCTTCCTCGGCTAAAAAACTCTGAGACGCGGCGACGAGCAACACGCCCTGCCGAACGTGAATGATTCCGAGTTCGTCCAGTCCCAAACTAGCTAGAGAGCTAGCGAGATACTGCATATTGAGAATCAGCTTGCCATCTATGACGGCTGGTTGTGGCGTCAAAACCAAGAGCATTGCCAAAACGGGCAATGCCCGCACAATCCCTGAACTGCCAAAAAACATGTAAAAAAAACCGAACAGGAATAATAAAAACGAAAGCCAACCCAAAAAACCGCTCGTTAAGAGCGTAGCTAGAGATGCAGATAGTACGGAAATTCCCAGAATCGTGCTCGCAATGATGGGATTCGCTTTGGTGGCGACAGACGCTATCTCTTCGCAGCGTTGTCTCCAAATAATCACCGCCCCGAGTATTCCGATCGGAAAAAACGAGTAGTGATCAGTCGCGAGCATCCGGTTTGCGTGCAGCCACAGTGGAAATGCATGGCCAAAGATGGCGGTTAGCAGTAATATCAGAGGCAAGCTGGGCATAATTAGTCAATATAGAAAAAACCGGCAGTGCGTGACACCGAAGCTTAGATCCAAAGCTGCGTTGTGGAAAAGATTCTAGAGGAAAATCGAGTCATTCCTGATCTTTCCTTCCAAACAAAGACATACAGTAAGAAGTGGCCAAAAAAAAATCTCCGTCATCGACGGAGATTCCTTGTTTCAATCTTGAGAAGACCTTAACTTAAGCAGCTATCGCTTCAACTTTCTTAGCTTTGCGTCGTCGGTACACCAAAGCCCCTATCAGGCTGAAAGCACCGGCTGTTAGCATGCTTGCAGGCTCTGGAACCGCCGACACAGAGTTGATAGTGATCGTCTCGAGACCACTACCCGTATTCGTAATCCTGAACGACAAAGAATTAATGTTACCATTAATTGCATTGAGGAAGTTCGCATTAATAATTCCTCCGGTACCAGTCAGCAGCCCATACGACTTTGAGTTCACAAACCCAGTAACCTGAAAAGCCGACAAATTACTCGACGTGACGTTGAGTTCCATCAGCCAA
>JAIPFP010000340.1 GCA_021736575.1 Pirellula sp.
GACCACCTTAGATGAGCCAAGCGATTTCAGATCCTCAAACCAGTTCCTCGACGCCCTATCAACAGGACGACGAATTCGCCTACAAATCGATGAGTAGAGCGGCCGTTCTCAGCTTTGCGTTCGGTTTGTTTGGCTTGCTAGCGTGGATTTCGCCGCTTTTGCTCTTTTTGCCAGCGTGCGGAGTTGTCTTCGGCATCGTCGCGTTTCGAAACTTGAAAAAGTTCCCCAACGAGCTGATCGGTTCAGGCATCGCTCGAATCGGAATGATTTTGAGCGTTTGTTTGCTGGTCGCATCGCCCATCCGGCATATCTACATTTACAACACCGAAGTCCCTGAGGGCTACGAGAGAATTCAGTTTGCCTGGCTGAAAAGCGCAACCGGCGCACCCGATTTCCCTACTCCCGAAGCGATTGCGCTCAACGGAAAGAAGGTTTTTCTCAAAGGCTACATCCATCCAACCTCGGTCGCCAGCAACGCAGCCAAAACCTTTGTGTTGGTCCCTGATATTAGTACGTGTTGTTTTGGGGGCCAGCCGCCACTGACCCATATGATCGAAGTCAAATTGGTCAACGACAAGTATGCCGGAAAATCGTTGCGTTGCTTTTCGCTGGCGGGTATTCTCGAAGTTCACCCGTACCTCAAGCCTGTCGAAGGTTTGGAGGGTGTTTTTTATCAGCTTGAGGCTGAGCATTTCGAGTAGAATACTGATCTACTCCACTCTGCCCCTCCACTTTACACCTCCAAGGACCGTGATGTGATCGATCCCATTTTCGAACATCAATTGTTGCAGACACGTCGACAATTTTTCGGACGAACCGGTCTGCGGATGGGTGGTGTCGCCTTGGCTGCAATGTCAGGTGCAGCCCCAATCGAGTCGCTTTCCAGTGCCATGGCCAGCGATAACTCGAACAAAGTGCACCCCGCCTTGCACGGCTTGCCTCATTTCGTCCCCAAAGCAAAAGCGATCATTTACCTACATATGAATGGAGGCCCGTCCCAGATTGATACGTGGGACTACAAGCCTCATCTACAAGAGCAATTCGATAAAGACTTGCCGGACACGATTCGCAAAGGCCAACGCATCACCACGATGACCAGCGGACAAGCACGCTTACCAGTCGCGCCGAGCAAATTCAAATTCGCACAGCACGGCCAAAGCCAACGCTGGGTTAGCGAACTGCTTCCGTTCACTTCCAAAATCGTAGATGAGTTGGCAGTCATCAAGACCGTGCATACCAACGCGATCAATCACGATCCGGCTTGCACGTTTGTGATGACGGGCAATGAAGTTCCAGGAAAGGCAAGCTTGGGCTCTTGGTTAGCGTATGGCCTTGGCAGCGAGAGCGACAATCTTCCCGCGTTCGTGGTCATGACCCCAACTTGGTCGAGCAAGGCAGCCGCACAGGCTCTGTTTACTCGCATGTGGTCGAGTGGGTTTTTGCCCACCCGCTACGCGGGCGTTGCATTGAGAACTGGCGGAGATCCGGTTTTGTATTTGCCAAACCCTGACGGTGTTACCTCGGCAGATCGGCGTGTCATGCTCGATGCATTAGGCCAACTCAACCGCGAACGATTCTCGGAATTGCATGACCCCGAGATTCAAACCCGCATAGCGCAATATGAAATGGCATTTCGCATGCAACGCAGCGTGCCTGAGTTGGTGAATCTCAACGATGAACCCAGCTCGATCACGGACATGTACGGACCCGAAGTCACCGTTCCAGGCACATTTGCAGCAAGTGCCTTGTTGGCTCGGCGCATGGTCGAACGGGGAGTTCGCGTGGTTCAGATATTGCATCGCGGATGGGATCAACACGGCAACATCGCCAACGATCTGCCAGCACAATGTAGGGACGTCGACCAAGCCAGTGCCGCATTAATCCTCGATCTAAAACAACGTGGGCTTCTAGACTCAACGTTGGTTGTGTGGGGTGGTGAGTTTGGCCGGACGGTCTACTGCCAGGGTGGCCTGACCAAAGACAATTACGGTCGAGACCACCATCCAAAGTGTTTTACGATGTGGATGGCCGGGGGGGGCGTGCGCGGAGGAGTTGAATACGGGCAAACGGACGATTTCAGCTACAACATCGCAGAAAACCCCGTCCAAATCAACGACCTCAACGCAACCATCTTGCATTGCATGGGGATTGATCACGAACGATTTGTATTCCCATTTCAAGGACTTGAACAACGTCTAACAGGTGTTGAACATCAACAAGTGATCCGGAAAGTCTTGGCTTAGCTTATGCAACGTTTTCTTCCGTTCGCGTCCATTGGTTTGTTCGATGATTGTTCGATGCGGTTCCGCTGCATGGGCGTCGCCTACTCGATCGATGGCCGGGGGGCTGGGCTGGGATGCCAAGCACTCGATCAGCCGCCAAACAGTGTAGTTTCCCCCCCGTAGAACCCCAACCTACGGATGCGAAAAGGACCTTTCGATGACCGACCTCGGATCACAAACCACAACGCGACTCAACGCCTGGGGATGGACGCTGACGCTGGCCCTTGTGGGCCTCGGCACCCTGGCATGCATGGCCTTGGGGGCCTTTCTCGGTGTCACTTTCGTGGCCAATGACATCAAAGAGCTGATGAGTTCTGTCGACACTCGGCCACAAGGGATCGGTAGCGGGGCAGTCGAGGTCTGGGCGGCAGTCTTCCACGTCTCCATCGGGGTTCTCATCGGCGGTGCCATCGGCATGCTGGTCGGCTTGGTGGCGAGCACGCTCGCCTGCCGCCGTTGGCTCGTTCCACGACTGAAACTGCGGCCGAAGTTCAGCCGTCTAGTTGCCTCCGGCCCCGCAGCCGGCATGTGAACAGCCCGTTCTGTCCGGCTTGGATTTGCCGTATCGGGCGTCAGGCAGGCGACGGGGCACGGGCGACCCCGATGGGTTCGCTGCCATCAGGAAATCTTCCAACCAAATGATAGCAACGTAGGTGCCTCGGCAAGGTAGGTGCCAGGCACAGATCAAGGTAGGTGCCAGGCACAGATCAAGGTAGGTGCCAGGCACAGATGGCCGATGCCACAGGCACAGATGGCCGATGCCAGCCCCATGAGCCACGCCAGTAAGTCGTTCCCGCGCAGGCGGGAATCCAGTGGAGTGCGTGTGATGACTGGCTTCCCGCCTGCGCGGGAATGACGGACAAGTGGGAAGCTCACTCGTGGGGGAATGGAAGGGGGGAATGGAAGGTGCCACCCACGAATGGAAGGTGCCAATGGAAGGTGCCACGAATGGAAGGTGCCACCCACGCGAGAAGAGCAGAGCGATGGTCATCACGGACACCGAAGGTTTCCGCCGCCTTTTCTGGCTTGCTCTTTGGGGCGGATTGATTTGCCAGATTAAATGCGGAGAGACATGTTTCGCATCATGGCGCCATGGGTTAGCTGGCCTGTCCTGCTCGTTACCGACCAAGGTCGATGGCGAGTGGAGCTTATACGGATTCACGGACCTTGACTCTGTAGACAGATCCGAAGTAGGAAAAGTCGAAAAATGCAAAAAGTGGGTGGCACCGTTAGGATTTCCAGAATCGCAAGCAAATCGCTACAATATCTCAAGAGTGTGTTTTGCCGATCCTGCCAATCGATTCTCTAACAACAACGGAGTGCTGTCATGAAATACGTCAATCGAAGGGGGGACGCTTACTATGTCTTTCAAGGCGTCACGAAGACAGGCAAGCCCAAGTACTATGTTTCGCGCAAGGCGGAATCCGCAGCGGGCATACAAATCGACTTATTGCCAGACGATTTTGAACTGTTTGAATCGCCAATCGACGCAAGAGTCATTATTCGCAAGAGAGTTTTGTCTGACATTTACGACAATGAATTGAACTTTGTTCAAGAACGAGCCAACTCGATGGCGCGTAACGTAAGGGCAAGGGTGGTCAGCAACGGTCGATGCATAGTCATTTACGAGTCAGCTCGGGCCGAGGAGTTCCAATCAATGGCATCCGTTGTCGGCGGATTGACTTCGAGGTTTGTCGAAGCATTGCAGTCTTATAACCCCATGTCACCTGCCTTTCGTTTCAAGCTCATTCGTAAGAAAGAAAGAGTCTTCGAGGCGCAACGATTTTGCTTCCGAGGTGGTATCGAAGACTGGATCAGCCTGCATCACGAAGGTACGCTCGATGAACTTTGCCAGTACTACCTAAAGCACTTGGGAAAAGAATCCTTCTACGAGCTGATGTAAGATGGCTAAGTCGAAGAAACGAAAGTCATTGCCACCTCGCGTGCAATAGCAAAGCGTACACAACTACTCTTCGGTGATCTCCTTCCCTCCATCGACTCCGCTACCGGTGTTCCGGTTTTGTTCGCCAACTTCGTCGGTACTACGAAATCATCTGACTTCCCAGAAACCTGCATATCGGCTGTACCGCCAAAGGCATTTTCCGACCGTGCCACAATTATAATGTGTACTCCAGCGAAAGGAAGTATGATGTTATCAGATCAATCGAAGCGGATCGCTATTGATTCCAAAAAATTGTACGACGAGCAGCTGCGTGAGAAGCTCGTGCGTAGTGCTTACGGAAAGTTCGTCTGTATCGAACCAAGGTCTGGCGATTACTTTGTCGGCGAAACTTTAGACGATGCCGTTAACCAGGCAATCGATGCCCATCCCGATCGGCAGACGCACACTTTGCGAGTTGGCCATTCGGCCGCATTGCACTTAGGAGTCTTAGTTCAGTGAGGGGCGTTGTCGACAGCGAGTTGCGAGCATTGATCGAAGTGTCAATCGGAAACAGCCGTGGCGGAGGAAAGTCTGTCATCATGGTATGGATTGACACCGCGTTCAACGGTGGTTGGTTCTTCCGAGGCAGGTAATCGAAGAGTTGCAGTTAAAGGAATATTCCTCGACATCCGCCATTCTGGCAGACGGACAGCAAGTCGAACTGCCAACGTATACTTGTTATCTCGAATGGTTTGGAAACGAGTATCGAACGCAGATAATAGCAAACGAAGGTTCCCATCCGTTGCTGGGAACGATGCTGCTGGACGGCCACCATCTAAACGTCAGCTACAGACGGAAGACTGTCGGGTTGGAGTAGTCGACGAACGAATAACAATCTATCCCAAATAAAGGCTCGAACGCAATCCACAGGGAGATTTGAAAATGTCAGTTGCAGAATCTGCAAAAAAGGTTTACGACGAGGACCTGCGTTCTCGCTTAGAGCAGGATCACAAGGATGATTTCGTCGCCATCGAACCATCCTCTCGACGATTCTTTTTGGGGAAGACTTTTCTCGAAGTGGCATTGGCTGCAAAAAAAACATTCCCTGACAAAAAGTCTTTTGTAATCCGAGTTGGTCATGAGGCAGCGTTTCATATTGGAGCGTTTTCGCAGTGACAGGATTTGCCGCCTGGCACCAAGGGACACAGCACATTTCTGGGGAGGGGGCCCATGTCAAAAACGATTTGCAACTACCTACCCGAAAACATGTTGTTTCCCTTTTGCGATAAGTCGTTCCCGCGCAGGCGGGAATCCAGTTGAGTTCGCAAGATGACTGGGTCCCCGCCTGCGCGGGAATGACGTGGAGCTGGGTTCCCGCCTGCGCGGGAATGACGTGGAGCATGGTATTCGAG
>JAIPFP010000059.1 GCA_021736575.1 Pirellula sp.
CTGAGCCGGCAACAACGAGTACCAAGTCCTCCAAAGCAAACACGCTATCGAAGTCAAAAAAAATGAGCGATGAACCAATCTACAATAAGCTGACGTTGCAAGAGCAGCGAGTCCTTTTATTCAAGGATACCGATCGTCCCGGAAATGGTGGGTATACGAAGAACAAGGCAGATGGGATTTACATTTGCAAGCGCTGCAATGCTCCTCTCTACAATTCAACCCACAAATTTATGAGCGATTGCGGTTGGCCTAGTTTCGATGACGAAATCGAAAATGCTGTTCAGCGCAAGTTAGAAACCGACGGTAGCGGTCGCATCGAAATCATATGCAAGAACTGCAGTGGGCATCTGGGCCACGTTTTCGAGGGTGAGCGATACACGACCAAGAACATTCGACACTGTGTGAACAGTTCATCGATGACGTTCATTGCCAAGGGCAAGGACGTGCCAAAAGTCATCAAGCGTGAGTCCGATTCCGAAAAGGCGGGCGAAGTGGGAGACAAGCCAAGCGATAGCTCCTCGAAACCGAATTCGCCCATCAAAGCGAATGACAAATAACGCCGAGCTCTAGTGCCACTGATTGGAAATAACGTCGCATAACTACTCGTTCCCGGGCTCTGCCTGGGAACGCATCGGTGTGGTGGCTCCTGCCTCCCGAGTTCACAAACTAAGGATGCATTTTGGCGAGTCGGAGCCTCGCTTGCATTGAGTTACCAGGCAGAGCCGCAGAGCCTGGTAACTAGATTGCACAGGGCAGACCGAAACGCCACCCCGTGCAAGTCTCACCGAAGCAAGTCTCACCGAAGCAAGTCTCACCGAATGAAGAATGGGACCGGGGGTAGAAAAGCATGCTGCAAATAAATGCTTGCCGCCCCTTCCCATAAAGCGAACTTGGCTAGGTATAGGACGCCTAAATAAACTAGCACCACCGAGACCTGTGGCAACCAGGCACAGTATCGCCAAAGCCAGAAAACGTCTCCTGACCTAGAAGCGTCATTTTTTCGGGCCAAGCTTCGCCGAATCGCCCATCCACAACAGAGCTTGGCAGGAAACATGAGCATCACAAAGAATAAAGAGAGTATCCACCATAGTTGGGTTGGCGGTGGCTCAATTCGCAACAGGTAGAGTGGTACAGCCAGTAAAAACGTGGCCCATGTCGCCAAGCAAAACGACCACGGGGCTAAACGGAACGATCGCCGCGCCGACCTCAAATTAAACCCCGCGAAGAAGTTGCATTCACGAGCCAATTGGATCTGCAGGAATGGGAGGTGCAGAAGCACCCACCCCATTCCAATCGCACCCATCAATCCAACCAACCCAAGCCCGCCACCTTTTCCCGAAAGTCCGATCACGATAAAGCTACTCGGTAAAACGAGCCAAACCAATGCAACGATCGATCCCATGAGGCCTAGCCATAACAATTTGGGCAAATGAAGCGATGCGACAAACGACCAAAGTCGGTCCTCAGCTTCTCTCCAAACTGCGGTACGAAAGAGAGTTTTCAAAGCGAGGATCGGTGCTGGCCATATAAAATGACGCAATTTTCCTCCGCGAAAAACGGCCCAAAAGATCCAGAAAATCCAGACGGCTGAAATCGCTCGGGCAGCAATCCTCAGAACGCGTGCAATACGACTTCCTCCGTCGATGATTTCTGCCGAATACGCCATGTCTGCCAAATACCACACAGGTAGCCACGAACCAAAAATGCACCCCAACACAATTAACAAACGGCCAGCCGTTTGTGCGCCGGGAAAACATCTTCTAGCCGGTAAACCCTTGGAAACCCGGGCCGCCGACTCGAGCATGTACCCGAAACTCGCAAATTGAAGTATCGGAATCGTTGCCACAATGCTCAGAAGAACGACCAAGCTAAACGTTCGCCACACGATCCCCGTCGCGGAAACGATCCGTGAAAACATGCGAATTTAAATTCCTTCCGAGCGGAGTCGAGGCTTGCGGCTGAGGCGACGTGCGTCGCGAGCCCGATGGCAACTCCTGTTCGATCCCTACGGATAGATCTTGGAAACCCCAGGGCCGTGTCATTTGGATACACGGGTAATGTTAATGTATACTGCATGCGATCGAACTCGAAAAGCGAATGATACAACCCATGGTTGAAGCGGAAAAAGCCACTTGGTTCCTCGGCATCACTTGCCACATCCAGCTATTTTCGTTGGTCGTTTTCGTTTGGCTATCGAGCGAAACGTTGTCGCAACAAGAAAGCAACGACACGGCTGCAAAAAAAAACGCGGTCAAGACGCTGGAAAAGGCGATGGCGAGCGTTAGGCAAGCTTATGCAGATGAGTTGCGAAAACTATCGGAAAGCGTAGCGGTTGAGAATTGGTACAGCTCCTTGGCTGGCTGGCCGCAGCCCAAAGATGCGTGGCTTGTTGCCGAATTCCCTTTCGATAAACCACCATTGACGACACCACCAAGGACGACACCGCTGACGACGTTTGCCAATCTTGCCCGACCGGATCGTCCTGGAATGATGGAAGGAGGTAATATCACCTTCGTGTCGGATGGAAACCGCAAAGCCGTCCTTCTCGATGGCGAAAATTCCCTGGTGTTCCCCCAAACTGGAATTTTCTCTCGCACTCAAGAATTTACCATTTGTTGGGAACTCAAAGTTCCTGAGCAGCTAGATCGAGCGGTGGTTCTCCATCGCACTCAGTCACGAATAGCGGGTGGTTTCATTGGTTACGAACTGCTGATCGAAAAGGGGCATTTCAGTTTCGGATTGATTCACAACGAGCCATCGAACGCGATTCGCATTCGTTGCAAAGATCCAGTCCCCGTCGCGAAATGGATGCATGTTGCACTCGTCTATGGTGGTACGAACTCAGCCAAAAACACATGTATCTACATCGATGGCCATCGTTCCGAAGTGGACATACTTCAAGACTCCTTGCAAAACGATTTTCTATGCCAAAGTACCGACGTTCTGCTCAGTATCGGAGCTCGCAACAAGGATCAGGGGCTGGTAGGTGGCTTAGTGGCTCAACTGCAAGTTTACGAATCTGCATTGACCGGCATCGAAATCGCGGGAATGGTTACCGATACACCGTTGGTAACATGGGGCGAATTGTCCGAACAACAGCGTGAGCTGTGGCGCGAACACTATGCACGCCGCGAGGACGCTCAGTGTAGATACCATGTTGAAAGCTTCCTTCACTATTTCAAGTCGCTATCTGCGATCGTTGATGAGCCGAATTCAAGAAATCGGGAGAAATGACAAGCCAACGATTGCACGTGTTTTCTGAACCGCATGTTTCGACTGCAATTTGGCTCACTCAATTGAGGTGGGTTGCAGTCGCGGGCCAACTGTTGGTCATCGGCTATGTTTGGTTTGTGCTGCAAATCCCGCTACCGATTGCAGCCATGTTGCTGCTCGTTGCTGTCACGGCCGCGAGTAACGTGGCTCTTTGGTTGTGGGCAAGGCGATTAAAGAGAGTTTCATTGGGAACGCCAATCGGCTTATCAAAATTGCCTTTCGAGTCGGCGTATCCCAATCAAGATGATACGATCGGTAGCCGCGCGATCACCGTCCTGCTTGGAATCGACGTTTTTACGTTGACCGCGTTGCTCTATTGCTCGGGAGGAGCAGCCAATCCGTTTATTTTTTTCTACTTCGCCAACATCGCGATTGCTGGCATGTTGCTGCCCCGAGTGTGGGCATGGTGCATTGCGTTCGTGTCGATACTAGGCTGTTTGTTACTGCTAAACCAATCGCATTCGCTGCAGGTGTTCGAGCAATCGCCGCTTTCGCACCTCGCGGAGTGGAGCGTGTCGAAGTATGCATTCTTCATTGCATTTTCAACCTGTTGTTGCGTCATAACCTACTTTGTTTCGATGTTGGCGATGGAGCTGCGACAGCGAGAAGTAGAACTTGCGGTGGTTGAGAAAGAGCGTGAACGGTCCCAGCGATTGGAGGCGCTTGCGACCCTTGCTGCGGGCGCTGGGCACGAGCTAGCTTCGCCGCTATCCACGATTGCGGTCGTTGCTAAGGAATTATCTCGCAACCTTGAAAAAACCGACGCATCCCTATCGGTTCGACGTGATGTCGCACTGATTCGAGAGGAACTGAATCGGTGCAAAGAGATCTTGCATCGCATGAAAAGCGGTGCGGGTGAAGCTGCAGCAGAACATTTGCATCCGATATCCTTGAGCGAGATTGTCCAAGAAACGATCGAAGCGATGCGAGAGCCACATCGGGTCGACATTCAGTTCTCGCAAGAGGTAGGGGAGCGTCAAGCCCTGCTCCCAAAACAAGCTCTTTCGCAGGCGCTTCGCAATCTGTTGCAAAATGGCTTGGATGCGTCCCAGGCAGGCCAACAGGTTGAGTTGCGAGTGACCACGGAAAATGGAATCGTGGGAAAGCGTTTCAGCGAACTTTGGCAAATCATGATCGTCGATAACGGCTCAGGCATGAGTTCGGAAGTTCAACGCCGTATTGGCGAACCATTCTTTACGACCAAAGAAGTTGGACAGGGCATGGGTCTTGGAGTGTTCCTAACTCGCAACGTCATTTATGGCTTAGGAGGCGAGTTGCGTTTCGAGCAGGCCGTTGAGGGCGGGACGATTTGTCGAGTTACGCTTCCGGTCGGATAGCTAAAACTCCAATGGTCGCACCCGGCAGGCCCGGCACCCTATAATGCATGTCCATTTCCTTAACCAATTCGAAGCGCCAAAATGAAACATCCCATCGCACTCCTAGCATTTTTCGCGGTTTTACTCGTTTCACCGAGGTTTGCCCTCCCGCAAGATTCCTTACCATTGCGTGCTGGGGCGGCGACAAGCGTTATCACTCCGGAACTCGGATTGGATATCATTGGTGGATTTGTTCCCTCGCCGTCGAAGCATATTCACGATGAGCTTCATGCGCGTTGCCTAGTACTCGACGACGGCAAAACGAAGCTTGCGTTTGTCGTCTGCGACCTCTTGGGACTTCATCGCAGCCTGAGCGTCGAGGCCCGCAGGTTGATTCAGGAATCCTCCGGTATTCCTTCCGACAATGTGCTTATTAGCGGCACCCACACCCATTCGGCTGCTTCTGCGTTGGGCGTTCGGCAATACAACTCAGACCAGGAGCTGGATGATTATCAACGTTTCGTGGCACGCCGGATTGCGGATGGTGTGCGACGTGCGTCGAACTTATTGCGACCGGCGGAGATTGCGTTTGGTACCGTTGATGTACCGGAACATCTCTTTAACCGACGCTGGCTGATGAAAGAGGGGACCGCTCCCGTCAATCCGTTTGGGGCAATCGACAAGGCCAAAATGAATCCGGCTAGTGGGAGCCCAGATCTCGTCGAGCCAGCTGGCCCAATCGATCCCAAAATCGCGTATATCGCGGTTCGAGAACCGGCAGGGCGTCTCGTATCGGTCTTTTCCGCTTACTCGCTCCATTACGTGGGTGGCGTTGGGGACGGACACATCTCTGCCGACTATTTCGGGATGTATTGTGAGGCCTTAAAGAAACTGCAAAGCCATTCCGATTCCGATCCTCCTTTCGTCGCAATCATGGCCAATGGCACGAGCGGAGATATCAACAATATCAACTTCCGCCAGCCGCGCCCGCGAAAAAACAACTACGAACAGATGCAATATGTGGCAGAAGATGTTGCAAGCAAAGTTCATGCTTCGTTCGCTAACCTAACATGGAAAAATCGAGCGAAATTGGGGGCTCGCTATCGTGAACTAGATGTGCAGTGGCGCAAGGTCGACGACGCCTTGCGGGCATGGGTTCAAGAAACCGAAGCGAAGGATACGGTATCTAAAAAGAACGAGCTACCCTTTATCTACGCTGCAAGGATCAAACGGCTTGCGAATGCGAGCCCGTCGACGAAAGCTCCCGTGCAAGTGTTCCGAATTGGTGACGTCTGCATCGCGACGAGTCCTTGCGAAACCTTTGCGGAAACGGGACTGGAATTCAAGGCACGCAGCCCGTTTGCGGCTTCGTTCATGGTCGAGCTTGCACATGGATATTATGGCTACCTCCCTACGCCGAGGCATTTTGATTTGGGCGGTTATGAAACGTGGCCTGGGACGAACTATTTGGAGCCTCAAGCTTCCGTGAAAATCATGGATGCACTCCTGGAAATGAGCAAAGAACTTGAGCGTTGAGTTCAGGTCCGTACCACAATCCTCGCGCATCGACTACAATTCGTTCTGTTTTGAGCCATTGATTGGCCTGAACTGATTTTCTACATACCGAACTATTTCACGATTCTGAATTCCGATGACGACAACCACGCAACGCTTGAATGAAGCCGAGAAACTCAAAGACCAGGGCAAACAAGAAGAAGCTGCCGCAATACTAACCGAGATTTTAGCAGAGGATCCCAAGCATGTACTCGCCCATCTTACGCTTGCAAGAATCTGCACGGCGACCGGAAAACACGAAGACGCAGTGAAACACGCCGAAATGGCTTGCCAATTGGAGCCACATGATTCCACCAATTACACCGTATTAAGCGTCACCTACCAGAGAGCCTGGGCGGGAACACAGGACCAACGCTATATTCAGATGGCCGAGGACGCGATGGCTCGATCTCGCATGATCGGTCGGTAGTGAATTCGTTCTTTCCCATTGCTAGTCTTTGTTTTGCCCCTTCCGCAATTCCCTCCTATTAATTGAGGTCAAGTTCATGAACCTTCCTCCTTGGTCGATTGGTGTATTCACGAGTATTGATGCTGGTCTTGGGGTTCACTTGGAGGTGGCCAAAGAACTTGATATTCCGTCTATTCAGTTACACACTCCTCACGCGGAGGGCCGAACACCCCAGGCCGCTGAGAAGTTTTTAAAGCAGCTCGATGCATTTGGAATTGAACTCACCTGCGTATTCGGTGGATTTGATGGGGAAAGCTACGCGGACATCCCAACCGTCGAACGCACCGTTGGTTTGGTCCCGCTCGCATCACGAGCGGCGCGCTTGGTTGAAATGAAAGAGATCTCGGACTTCACCAGACTACTTGGCTGCAACACGATTGGATTGCATTTGGGTGTTGTGCCGCATGACACGCATTCCAAGGAGTATGCCGAAATTATTGAGGTGACTCGCCAGTTGTGCGACCATGCCAAATACAACGAACAGAACGTGCATCTTGAAACCGGGCAAGAGTCAGCCGATGCGTTGATGCAATTCATCACCGATATGCAGCGGCAAAATCTTTTCATCAATTTCGATCCCGCCAACATGATTCTCTACGGAATGGGGGAACCAATCCCTGCGCTCAAGCAGCTTGGTTCGCTCGTCAGGAGTATTCACTGCAAAGATGCAACATGGAGCCAAGAGCCAGGGAAAACCTGGGGTGCCGAGGTACCACTGGGCAAAGGGCAAGTAGATATGAGGGCCTATTTGACGACGCTCAAGGAGATTGGTTATCGTGGACCGCTGACCATCGAGCGAGAAATCCCACAAGACCGTGAGCGTCAAAAGGCAGAGATCCAGCATGCAGTGGAACTCCTTGTTCAATTGCGAAAAGAGCTACTGGGGCAATAAGCATGCTAATTTTCGATTCACACCTTGATCTGGCGCTAAATGGTGTCGATTGGAATCGCGATCTCCGCCAATCGGTGGATGACATTCGGGCTCAAGAAACAACGCTTGAAATGGAGGAAAAAGGGCGGCAAACGAACACTCTGAGTTTCCCGGAACTCAGGGTCGCGGAACTTGCCGTATGCCTCACGACGTTGCTTGCACGACAGGAGCAACCGATCAATCATACGTTTGGCTGGACCAGCCCGCACGCGTGCTATGCAATGGCGCACGCCCACCTCGCGTATTACCGAGCCTTGGAGGCAGATGGTACCATGCGAATGCTTCGCACCGCAGCGGAATTGAAATCGCATTTCGAAGCCTATCGAGTCGAACCAAAGACAACTCCACTCGGTTTTATCCTCACGATGGAGGGTGCCGATCCGATCCTCCAACCGAAAACGATTTTTGAGTTTCATGAGGCAGGTCTGCGGGCGCTCGGGTTAACGCACTACGGAACCAATCGATATGGTGGCGGAACGCGGAGCGAAGTCGGTTTGTCGCTCGATGCCATCGAATTGCTGAAGTATTGCCAGGAATTGGCCATCACGATCGACATGACGCACCTTTCGGACGTCGCATTTTGGCAAGTTGCAAAGCACTTTCCAGGCAGGGTTCACGCGAGCCATCAAAACGCGCGAGCCATTTGCAATTGGCAACGCCAGTTCAGCGATGACCAGATTCATTTTGTGATTGAGCGAGACGGAGTACTTGGCGTTTCGATGGATGTCATCATGTTGCAGGATGGCTTCGTACGCGGCAAGACCAAGCCGACCGCAACGCTCGAACGCGCCGTCGATCAGATCGATCACGTGTGTCAATTATCAGGTTCCATTCGGCATGTTGGCATCGGTACCGACTTGGATGGCGGATATGGGAATGAGCAAACACCCGCTGATTTGAACCGGTACCGTGACCTGCAAAGCTTGACCGCCATCATGCAACGCCGAGGATTTCCGAAAGCGGACATCGAGTCCTTCTTTCATGGGAATTGGCTTCGGTTCTTTGGCGAAGTACTCAGTTGATGATTTTGTCTTGGGATTCCTGAAACAGAGTAGAGCGATTGTCCTCAATCGCTTAGGCCTAGCATTGATTGGTAGAATCGCCCCAGATCGTTCGAACGCTGACTACGTTAGGCGGACTCGCAGTACCAAACGATTGAGGACAATCGTTTTACTCTGCAGGACCGGCGATAAGGTGACGGACCGGCAATGAGTGGACGCAGTTATTGTGAAGCGGGCAACTTCGATCATGGTAGCTGACATCCGGCGGCGACTGTTGTTGTCTATTCGTTGGAAGCCGTTCATGTCGCGGCCTGTTCAACGCGATGGGAAGCCAATGAAAAAAATCAATCGACGCGAATTGAGCTGCGTCCCCTTTTGACTGGGCGTCCCCTTTCGACTGTGCGAAGGTTTTAAAATTTCTTCTAGCTTCATGGTTGACTTCCCCACCCCCCCCCGGCATGATTACGCCTGCATGGGAACTACCCAGTTACTTTTCACAGAACGAGAAACAAAGTGCTTCGAGCAATTCAATTAGCAGTGTGCGTGGCGGTGATGGCGGTGATGGCCGTCATGGCGGGGCAGAGTCAGGCAGGGTTTGTATCAGCGACTTTTCTATCCACCGCTGACAATTCGGAAACTAAGAATTCCTATGTGGATAATGTTTCTTTAGGCGACCAGTTCAAGGTTGTCATTGTCATGGATAACGGCGGAAGTACTCTCTCAAACCAAACTTGGGGTGCTAACCACGTCCTGAGCGTCACATTCGATTTCAACAATGGAGCACATAAAACCGTCTTCGACCCCAACGGTGGAGATGGGTTTAGTGCTTCTGTCGGAAGTTTTGTAACGAATGGATTAGGGCAACTGACGGCAGTACCTTCTTCTTGGACTGACCGTGATAATTTGAACGTCATTTCGACCAATTCGACGCAAACCCCTTTCTCTTGGTTCTTAAATGATAGAAACGACAAATACTACATAAGCCCCCTTGGGCCTGCCGTGGGCATTCCTAGTCCCATAGATAATACTATCGCATCGAATTGGACAATCTCCACAATCGCCGCTGTCCCCGAACCGTCCTCTCTCGCCCTGTTCGGCATCGGTACGTGTGTCGCTGGTGTCCTAGCCGCTCGTCGCCGGCGTCGTGATCAAAAGCAATAGGCCAAAGCATTGGTACGGGAACTGGTTTCCACGTCGAATCTCCAACCCGTCAGCGATCCGGTTAGTCACGTAGTCGACCCTATTGTAGAACGATTGTCTCAATCGTTTATCTGAAGTGAAGTTTGTACCTGCTTCAGAAACAGTTGAGGACAACTGTTCTACACTGAACACATCGTCTGGGCGCGACCTGAGCAGTAGATGAAAGTGATTCGACCCCCAGGAGGTAGCGAGAGCGGACCGTTTTTCCGATGAGGTGTACGGCAACGATTTCCGGCGAGTCAAAAATCTCAGCACCGTCTTGGCTTGGATCGAAACCATGGAACCGATCGAATGGACGTTTTTTCGGTAGGCGATGCCGGAAATCGATATGGTAGCTACACTTTTGATTGGCACCTTTAAGTCCTATTGTCCCTCCGAACACACCTGACCGGCCCATGAATGATCGCATTACCGTCAAGACCCTTCAATCGATGAAGAAAAAAGGGGCGAAGATATCGATGCTGACCGCATACGATTACCCTACCGCCAAGATGCTTGACGCCGCAAATGTCGATTGCATTCTGGTGGGGGACTCGCTCGGGATGGTGGTTCAAGGCAAAACGACAACCATTCCCGTAACGCTCGACGAAATGATCTATCACGGCGAAATCGTCGCTAGGGCGACCGCACATGCCATGGTTATCGTCGACTTGCCATTCCCTGTCGGGCAGTTGAGCATTGCTCACACCGTCGAATCGGCTGCGACGATCATGAAGCGTACGCAGTGCCAGGCGGTCAAGATGGAAGGTGGGCATCAGCAAGCGAGCGCGATTCGGGCAATGGTGGACGCCGGTATCCCCACCATCGCTCACATCGGGTTACGGCCACAAAGTGTACACGCACTGGGCGGCTACCGTGTGCAACGCGATGCGGAACAGTTAATGAACGATGCGAAAGCAGCCCAGGAAGCAGGCGCGTTTTGCATTTTGATCGAATGTGTCCCGCCCGAACTTGCTAAACAAGCAACTGAGATGCTGAGTGTACCCACCATCGGGATTGGGGCAGGGCCATTTTGCGATGGGCAAGTGCTGGTGACGAACGACATGCTTGGCTGGAACAGCGGTTACGTCCCGAAATTTGTTCGCCAATACGCCGATTTAAAGAACGCGGCGGAACAAGCGGTCACTCGATTTCGCGACGATGTTCAAAAAGGACGTTTCCCAAGTGCAGAAGAGTCGTTTTAAAGTGATTTGCGAACGTGAATTTTCACTGGGCGGTTCGCACCGTTGCGAAAAAAGAGCGTTCACGGAGAACTTTGGCCTTCGATTAGAACCATCGAATCACCATGTCGAGCGAATGTCTCGACCCGTCCGCTGGGCCACTTCACTTCAATCGTCGCCATCTTGTCGTCTCCGCTACCGAAATAAAGGCGACTCCCGTAATGGCTTTCATAACCTCTGCCTGCGATTGTGGCCTGCACTTGCTTCTTGCCAGACACGGTTGTTACCCACACCGTGCTGCCAACCGCGTCTCGATTACCTGTCGTTCCGATGAGCCTAAGCGAAAGTCGATCGTTGCCGGTGTTGGAATCCGTACGCCCTAAGCTGGGTGCAGCGTTTACATTGACGATTACAAAGTCGACGTCGCCATCATTGTCGAGATCATCGAATCCGGCGCCTCGACTGCTCTCGACCACTTGCAATGCACTACCAGCTTCCTTGGATGCGTTGCGAAATCGACCTTTGCCGTCGTTGACTAACAGATAGTTGGCGACTTTGACACTTGTTCGATCGTCAATGAACCGAATGTTATCGAGGAAGTGCCCGCATGCGAAAAATAGGTCGCGATCTCCATCATTGTCGAAATCTACGGCGCCGGCTCCCCAGGTGACATGCGCGGTCAATGTCGTGTCGAGTCGAGCAAGGTTCGTTGCATCGGTGAAAAGCCCTGGTTGGTTGCGTCGATAGTAAACGGGCATTTCGTCCTGGTAAGTCGTTGTTATCAAGTCGAGTTGCAAGTCGCCGTCTAAGTCTGCGTACTCGACGCCCATGTTGCCGTTCGCCTTGCCCGTGCGGTCAAAGGCTACACCAGCCAGCAATTCATCAAACTGAAAGCGGCCTGTACCATCGTTGGTCAATAGGAAGTTTGGCTGTTGATCGTTTGCAACAAAAAGGTCAATGTCGTTGTCGTCGTCGAAGTCCGCTGCGAGCACTCCCATTCCGGGTGCGATTTGCTTGGTAATACCAGACCATTCGGATACATCCGTGAATTTGCCATCGCCGTCGTTTCGATATAAGAAATCGGCTGCAGGTCGGTAGTCGTTGGGTCCAGTATGAAACTCGTAGCTGTTGATGATGCGAACCCTATGTTCATCGAATTGAAAATGAACATAGCTAGCGCAATAGAGATCGAGATCGCCGTCATTGTCCATATCGAAAAAGCTGTTTCCGGCTCCGACACGCATCGGTCCCCCTATCCCACAAGTCTTCGATTGCTCTAAAAACGTCCCATCGCCCTGATTGACGTAGAATGCATTATGCCCAAAGTTGCTGACAAAGACGTCGGCGTCGCCATCTTGGTCATAGTCGCCGACGACGACGCCCATTCCGTAGCCTGTGTCGCCGAGCCCGCTTTCTTTGGTGACATCAACGAACCGCCAGTTTCCGAGGTTTCGATAAAGTCGATTGGACGGAACATAGTCAAGATTTGAGCCGGGCAGGGCTGCCCCATCCACGAAATAGATGTCGATCAATCCATCGTTGTCGTAGTCAAATAGAGCTAAGGATCCGATAACCGTTTCAACCATGTATCGTTTGCCACTTTGACCGTCCGTATGGATGAAATCGATTCCACATTCAGTAGCCGCAACGTCGGCAATCGTCGCTCCGAATTTTGTTTGGCCACACACAATTGGAGTTGGGATCCAAATACAAGGCGCAAATACCCCCATCGCTATCACGATTCTTTTCAGCCAACGCTTGACGGACCATCGCATGACGACGTCTACCGATCCCGAAGTCTAACGACTCCGGCTACGAAAACAGGACACTTAGGCGAGCGGCAAATTGCAGTATCCCAACCCGAAGCGTAAGCGAGGGACAATTTCGCAGGTCCCTCACTTACGTATCGGGTTACGATTGGTGGTTTTCAGTCTGCCGCTCGCCTTATTGATCGAACGATCTTAACCAGTTTCTATCGTATTCCACCGCTGGCTGGCCACCAAGCCTACTTGGATGCCACATTTTCATTTGCTTGATTCGAGAATCCAAAGTTTGTCACCAATCCTGATGAGTCGTGTTAGAATTTCGCTCTACGAAAGTTGCGTGGAGATCGCACCTTTTTCGGAGCAAAAGGCGACAATCAGACATGAAACGAACGATACCTAACTGAAACCGATCGATGAAACATAGAATGTCGTTATTGTGCTATTGCAGCTTATTTTTAATCGCCGCAATTGGTTTTACGGAGCTTAGAGCTCAGTCTCCTTTTCATTTCGTCGATAGTGCCAATCTTGCGGGGTTAACGGTACCCCATTTCGACGGAGGTAGCCAAGAGCCATACCTTCCAGCCTTGATGGTGACTGGATTGGCGCTTTTCGACTACGACGGAGATGGGTGGACAGATGTCTATTTGCTTGGCGAGTGCGAGCTATTTTCAAGTCAAAAACAGTCAACGCCGAGACTTCACCCGTGCGGAAATACGCTGTATCGGAACCAAGGGGATGGCAGCTTTGTCGACGTGACCGAAGCGGCTGGTGTTCGAAGTGGCGGGTTTGCGTTGGGAGTCGTAGCGGCGGATATCGACAATGATGGCGACCAAGATTTAGCAACCAGCAACTTCGGTGCTACCGAGCTCTATATCAACAATGGAGACGGGACCTTTGAACGGGTCTATCTGGAGGCAAGCGAATCCAAAAGAACAACGCCGTTTGGAGCTGGGATCGCTTGTTTGGATATCGACAACGACGGGTTCCTTGACTTGTTTGTAAGCCAATACGTAGACTTTTCCGTTGAAAGGTACAACGAAGTTGCTCCAAAGTCTTTTCCATACCCGCCAGGTCCAAAAGATTTCAATCCATCCATTGACACTTTGTATCGTAGTCTCGGGGATGGAACATTTTCGGATGTTAGCGAAACGTCGGGGATTTCGAGATTTCCAGGTCCGAGCATGGGTGTTGTGTGCGGTGACTTGGATGGAGACAACGATGCGGACATTTTTGTTTGCAGCGATGCCAATCTCAACCAGTTCTTTGTGAATGATGGAACGGGGAAGTTCGAAGATCAAGCGCTGCTTGCGGGCTTAGCGTTCGATGTCAACGGAAATGCGAATGGAAGCATGGGGGTTGAAGCGGGGGACTACGACAACGATGGCCACATCGACCTGCTCATTACAAATTACTCACAACAGTTGCCTGTGCTGTATCGGAATTTAGGGAGTGGTTTGTTCGAAGACGTTAGCCGTCGCACACGTGTGGGCAGAGAAGTTTTCGCTCACACAAACTGGGGTGTTGGTCTGGTGGATTTCGACAACGATCGCAATCTCGATGTCTTCTTTGCAAATGGCCATTTCTTAAAAAACATGAAGAGCATTGACGATCGAAGCGCATACCGAGTCGCGAACACGCTGATGGCCAACGATGGTCGTGGGCGATTCAGCGATGTGTCCAAATCTTCCGGCCCAGGGCTGGAAGTCGTGGAAAGCAGTCGCGGTGCTGCGTTTGGTGATCTAGATCATGACGGCGATATCGACTGTGTCCTACTAAATGCGAATGCCAAGCCCACGTACCTCGAGAATCGTTCTCCAGCGATTGGATCCTGGATCGATATTCGGCTGGTTGGCACTCGTGTCAATCGCGATGCAGTTGGCGCAAAAGTTCAAATTGCGGCGGGAGGTCACAAGCAGGTTGCGATGGTTCATGCGGGACGAGGTTATCAGAGTCATTATGGCACGATTCTACATTTCGGATTAGGCACGGCCGCCTCGGTGGATCAAATCGAAGTCACTTGGCCTGGAGGAGTCGTCGAGTCGTTCGCATCGCATGCGACCAAGGGGACATTGATCTTGGTGCAGGGCAAGGGCCTGTGAGGATCGATTGCGCCCTTCGTTGTGCGACGCCCTTCGTTGTGCGACGCTCCGCGTCGCAAGAATTACGAAGGCGGAGCGTCGTGCAACTTGGTTCCACAAGCCAAAGTTACTCCTTTTTGACGTAGCTCAGCACTTGCCCTTGGGAATCCAACAATGTCTTTAGCTCCTGGTAATCAACGTCTTGGATCGCCTGTTGGTTCTTCATCGCAAGGTGAACAGCATCTGCCGCGCTTTGCCCAAGCACCATGAAAACGGGTTCCATACGAATTGAGCCATACGCAATATGTGAGGCTGATAGGCAGACCGGCACAACGAGGTTCGTACATTGTTCGCGTTTTGGAACAATACTTCGGTAACTTATTGCGAAAGGGGGGAATCCGCCCACTTGAACATCTCCTTCATTTTGAACAAATCCGTCTACGCCGACAATTCGTTGAACGTTGTGTGAATCCATGGTGTAAGCTGCCATGCCGACGCTGTCGTTCACGCGTTGTATTCCGCGACAATGCTGTTCGTTCATGACTGCTTCACCGATCATGCGGCGCGCCTCGCGGACATACAGTTGTGGCGACCATCCTCCATTTTGCATAAATTCGTCGCGGCTTAGTCCCCATTTTGCAGCCTCTGCCCGAATGCCCGTCGGTACACGCTGGTGATTGGCGAGTGTCCAGCAGAGTCCTTGCTGATAACGCAAGTGTTGTTGATAGAGATCTTTACGCTCGGCGTCGTTGGCTTCTGGCCAGCGGTCACTCATTCCGATGAAGTCGGTTGAGAAGCCGGTATTGTTATTGGTGTCTGTCTTGCGATTTGGCATGCCGATGCTGTGCCAAGGAATTTGCTGTAAGCCCGCTTCAAAATTCCGGAACAACAGTTCGAAGTCTTCTTCGCGATAGCCGGTTGGTTTTTCGAAGGGGATTCGGTTCTCTGGAGAATCGGTCAGAGTCATCCGCAAACAATACGCCTGCACATGGGAATCCATCGAACCGTCTGGCTTCTGGGGTTCGTTGCTGATGCCTGGCAGAAGTCCACTTTTAGGGTCGTGCGCCGTTCGGTAGGGTGAGACCGCAGGCATAAATTGATGCTTTTTGGATTGGGCAAACTGAACCCCATTGAGTGTTTCCGAGTACATCGCGTTTGCTTCTCGACCGATCGTATAGCTGACCGCAGCCATTGCCATCAAGTCTCCCTCATAGGAAGCATCGATAAAGTAATCAGCGGCGATCCACTTTCCACCTATCAACGGAATCTTGACGATTCGTTGCGATGGCTTGTCGAGCGATTTGCTTCGGTCGAGAGGCGTGTTTAAACGCAGTTCGACTTTGCTCGTCTCGATCCAGTTGCGATAAATACTCTCTGCGGCCCGCGGTTCAAACGTCCATTGGCTAGTCTCACCTGGTTTTTGATGAGCGCCTTTGTAATCGCTGCGTTTCTGGAATCGCCATGCAGATTCGGACTCGTAGTAACGTAGGACCCTTTGATAGAACTCGCGAGCCATGCCGCCTATGACCTGCTTGTTTCCTATGTCGGTTGCCCCTAAGCCGCCCGTCGTCATGCCTCCCAAGTGTCCGCTTGGTTCCAACAGCAAAACGTTGCGCCCGAGTTCACGCAATTGAATGGCGGCAACGATACCCGCCGGAGTCGAACCGTAAACGACCACATCGCGAGATTCAACCTGTGCTCGACTGGAGGTTGTGAAGCAAAACGCCAGAAGCAAACAGGCGAGCACGCCAGGATTTGCTGTAAGAACATTCGTTGATTCGAGACGCATCTTTCGTCATCACTTTCTGTACCGTTGAGGCTGTACGCCCAACAAATTCAAACTATTTGCAAAATTCCATTGAAATTCATTCAAGGAAACTTGACCGTAACACTCAAAAAACTGTATTGAACTGATTGAATGCCTAGTGACAAGGGCCGACGGTTCGAAAAACTTGGAATTGCTTCGTGAATGCACATCTGTATCAACAAACTATTCGGTTACTAGTCCAAGCATTGGTTGGAATCGCGTCATCGATTTGCTTGGGCCAACCCGTTGTTCAACTGCCGCCAAGCAGTTACCCCCCTCCAACTAGTGGCTACCCTATGGGGGGTACGACAGCACCACCAGGTGGGTACGTCCAGACTCCGCCTCCCCAAACTTATGGTGCCCAGCCATCCTATTTTCAAAATCCTTACCAGGCTCCGCCTCCAACGTTCGGTACCCCAGCATACCCACCCAGCACATACCCACCCAGCACATACCCGCCCAGCACATACCCGCCCAGCACATTCTCAACTGGCGCATTCCCGCCCAGCACATACCCACCCAGCACATACCCACCCGGCATGTACGCGCCCGGCGTGTATCCGCCCGGCGTGTATCCTAACACTTCCCCTAACGTGATGGTTCCAGGGATGTATGGTCAGCCGCCTACCTACTGGTGGGGCACCACGGGAACTACTTTTGCTACGACCACGAATGAGGTTGTTCGATTGTGCCAAGGACCTCGATTCCAACAGACTTGGCTTACCGGCAATGACAATTTCGACGGCAAAGCACCCGATTCGATTCAGATCCTTGACACGGATGTCTCGCTTGTTTTTGCCTGTCCTGATTTTTGTGGCAGTAAAAGTCCGCTTTATATTATTCCTTCCTATTCGCAGCATGTTTGGGACGGTCCTTCAGCGACGGGGTTCAATCTACCTGGCTCAGCCTTCAGCGCTTTTCTGGACTCAGGCTGGAGCTCCAATGCCGAAAAAACGTTTGGAGTCGATCTTGGAGTCCGAATTGGCGTATTTTCCGCTTTCGATGCCATTGACGACGAAAGCGTTCGCTATCAGGGCAAGGCAATGGGACGGGTTCGCTTGACGCCAACCACGACTCTTAGGGCAGGAGTTGCCTACCTTGACCGACTCAAGATCAAGCTGTTGCCTGCGGTGGGTATTCTATGTTTTCCAAATCCCAACACCCGGTTCGATCTGTTCTTCCCAGAACCGAAGTTGTCGCACTACTGTTCAACCTACGGAAATACGGACGTATGGTGCTATTTGTTCGGTTACTATGGAGGTGGATCGTGGACCATCCTACAACCGGACGGTTCCAACGATCAAATTGACCTCAACAACATTCGAGTCATGATGGGGCTCGAGTTCGGCAAGTCAGAGCAAATTCGGAATGGTCTCCGATTGGGATTCATTGAAGCCGGTTATGCCTTCAATCAAGAATTGATATATCGGATACAAACACCGGGCAACCTTGATTTGGCAAATAGTTTTGTGATCCGGGCAGGATGTTCCTATTAGGTGAGCGGTTGCCAGACTAATTCTCCTTGGACCGATGGTAGGAAAGTCCCATTCGATGATAATGGGAGACTGTGCAACACGAATATGGATTCTCTCCCCGAGCTTGGTTCAGAGCGAGGGGAGCAAACTATTCGTTCCGTTATCCGAAGAAATCGACCAGCAAGGGAATATCGCCGACCACATTCATGATCAATACGCTGTTCCTGCCTGAACTTCGAGAGATGCTTGCCGATAGGCAATCCGAGGAACTGCGCGAGTTTTGCATTGCCTTGCATCCAGCCCGTACCGCCGAGTTCATGGAAGGACTCGAAAACACGGAAACTTGGGAAGTGCTGCAACACGCTGACCACGGTCTTCAAGCGGAAATATTTCAATATTTTGACTGGGACCGGCAAGTTGAACTGCTTGCCACCCAGGATGAAAAGCAAGTGGCCTCTCTGGTCACGCATTTGCCCGCCGACGACGCTGTCGATTTGCTGCGTGAGGTAGCGACCGATCGAGTCGATCAGATCTTGGCATTGGTGCCGGCGACCGACCGCCGCGACATTCGCCGCTTGCAAACGTTTGCTGAAGGAACGGCCGGAGCGTTGATGACGACCGAAGCGGCTTGCTTGTCGGAGTCATTGACTCTGAGGCAAGCCCTCGATCAATTAAGCCGACAAGCCGAACGTCTCGAGACGATTTACTACATCTATGTCACGGATGATACCAATCATTTGCAAGGCGTCGTGAGCACGCGATCTCTTGTGTCGGCTATCGGTCGTCCCGAGACCAAACTCGTTGATCTGATGAAGCGAGATTTGGTAACTGCCAACGTCCAAGATGATCAGGAGCAAGTGGCGCAAAAGGTTGCGTTCTACAACTTGCTTGCCATCCCGGTCGTGGACGATCAGCGTCACATGCTTGGGATCATCACGCACGACGACGTGATCGACGTGGTCCGGGAAGAGGCGACCGAGGACGTACAACGTATCGCGGCCGTGGAACCGCTCCGCGATTCGTACATTCGAATGCCTTTGACTACGCTTACTTGGAAGCGAGGAATATGGTTAACCATTCTATTCTTCGCGGCACTTTCGACAGCGGTCTTGCTCAAGAGCTATAGTGATGAGCTGGAACGCTACGAATGGTTAGTGCTGTTCATTCCATTGATTATTAGTAGCGGTGGAAATTCTGGCAGCCAGTCCTCATCGCTGGTCATTTCAGCGTTAACGACAAAAGACGTTCGGGGGCGAGATTGGTCGACCGTGCTACAGAGGGAAGCCCTCATGGGTTTATTTTTAGGGAGTTTCATGGGTTTGATCGGGTTCGCGTGTGCGGTTGTATTGGCACCATCCATTTATGCTGCGACGGTGATTCCGATTACCGTTTTAGGAGTAGTGGTATGCGGAACGTGCACCGGGAGCATGCTGCCACTGTTGTTCCAAAGGTTGGGGTTGGATCCAGCCATGATGAGCAATCCGTTCGTTGCGGGGCTTAGCGATATCTTGGGGATTTTGATTTATGTCAACGTAGCCATGTTGATCCTGCAGTAGCCAATTTTTTAACTCCGTGAATGTAGCTTTCTTCGACCGGACCAACATGTTTCGCATCCTTGTAAAGAAATACCTCACCGAAGCGTTGTTGCTTTGGTGCGCTTGTGCTCTTGTCCTGTTTTTCTTTCCGTGGGTCCGAATCTGGACGGTCAGTCAATTCGAACTCAGCGGTTTCGAACCCCTTTTGAAACAGTTTCGTGCGTTCGAGAAATTCTCACCGGTTCCGTTGGAACAGTTTCTTACTTACCACGGCGTGATCGGATTCACCTTTGATGAGCCCGTCTTGCTTCTATGCGTTTTAGTATGGAGCATCGCTCGGGGCTCCGACGTGGTGAGCGGTGAATTGGGGCGCGGCACGATGGAAATGTTGCTTGCACAACCCATTAGCCGAGGACAAGTCTACGGGGCTCACGCCTTGGTCACGATCACCGGCCTCGTTTTTCTCTGTTTGTTGGTGTACGCAGGTATTTACTTGGGAATTCATACCAATGCGACGCCTGTTCGCGACTCGCTCGGGATTCAAATCCCGTTCTTGAACTGGAGTGTCGCGAACCCATTTGTCGAATCGACAACCAGCATGGTTCCTCTATCGGAATTGGTCGATTCAAGCATCTATATAGTGCCAACCATGAATCTGTTTTCACTCGGTTTCATGATGCTCGGTTTGAGCGCGATGGTCAGTGCCTTTGATCAGTATCGATGGCGCACCATCGGCGCGGTAATCAGCGTATACGTGTTGCAGTTGTTGCTATTCATCCTCGCTAAGTCGACGCCTGCGCTGAGCGTTCTCAAGCCTTTTAGTTTTCTATCGGCCTATCAACCCGACTGGATTGTACAAGCCGTTCACCGAGTGCCAGCCTCCGCCTGGGCATGGACCATCGTGGCTGACCAAGCGTCATCGAACAAGCCTGCAAGTTGGTCGGATAGTCTGGGGCCGTTGTCGTATGTGTCCATGCTGCTCGGGCTTGGCTGCATGTGCTTTCTGATCGGCTATCTGCGATTTCGAACACGCGATCTGCCAGCACCCCAGTAGATATCAGACACCCAGCGGACGACTTTCGCCGTTCCGCCAACAAGGTGAGTACCAATTGGGTTTCTATACTGCAGCCGACTTTTTCGCCTTGCGACGACGATAGCTTGCCGCCAAACCGGCGACGCCGGCGACACTTAGAAGGGCGATGGAGGTTGGTTCGGGAACACCACTAATCGAGATATTATCGAGTCGAAACGTTCCACCTGTACTGTATGCAGCGGTCGTGCCAGCGTTTGACGAAATATAATTTGAACCATTTACGGGGTCAAACACGGCAAGCAATCGAAAGCCAAAATTCGCATTGTTTTCAAATAGAGAGTTCGTTGCAAAGCTATAGCGGAAGCCCTCTGCAAATTGTTGACCACCGGATGCTGACTGAATTTGAATCAGGCCCGATGACGACATTGTTGCTGCTGCATTGTTATTTAACGCAGTAGGTCCTGTTGCCACACCACCGGAAACATCGCTATAGGTCGATCCGTCTGAAGTCGCTTGCAACTGGAAAAAACGACTGACGGTTCCCGACATTCGAAGATCCATATCAAGCGTAATGTTTGTGAATCCAGCGGTGCTTGCCGTAAACTGAACGCCTCGGGTCCCGGAACCCGTCCCTTGAGCCGCCCAGGTTGTAACATTCCATCCTGAGTTATCTGTGCCGCCTATTGTGCCGGCACCCGTCGCGAACGTCGCGGTCGTGCCACCTATTACGGATGCCGTTCCAGTGCCGACACTAGCGGCGTTTGTGCCGGTTGTCGTATTTGCGTCCGGGGTAACGCTGTTGAAATTCCACCCTGTAATCACATCCGCATTGGATTTGTTGACACTTCCAAGAATCAAACAAGTCACTAAACACATGCGCATTAACATCAACAACTCTCCCCAAACTCATGAAGTGCATCGCCCTAGAGCTTCGATTGCGGTTTTTCCGCAATAAAGACGAAAGCCAAAGGCTATCTTGACCGCGAATTATGCCGAGAAATGCCAGCAATTGCAACGATTTTGCGGGCTGTTTTCTTTAAGATTTCGTGAAGAATTGTTGTTCCTTTTGCACCCGAACGGTCTTCTGATCGGCCTCAGTCGCCTGATCGGCCTCACGGCTAGATCGCATTTACTAGGATGGGACTAAAGGTGAAAAGTTACAAAAGTGTTATTGGGATCGACATCTGGAGTATCTGTAATGACTGCGACGCTCGTCGCAGAGTTACCTGAGCTTGGCAGTCTGATCGCAAAGCTTGTGGGTGTTGCCCCGATGATTAAGCAATCGGGCAAGTCCGAAGGCAAGCGTCGAGCCAGAGGTGGTCGAGGCAGCGTGCGACGGGTTCTTTACATGTCGGCACTTGCGGCCACGAAAAAGAATTCGGTGATCAACAAATTTTATATCCGGTTGCTGTCGCAAAGTAAGCCGAAGAAGCTCGCGTTAGTGGCATGCATGCCCAAGCTCTTAACGATGCTCAACGATATGGTAAGCTTCCAGCGATTCCAGTTTGTCGTCAAATCCAGCTTTCCATCCAAGATTCATCGCAAGCTGGAAGCTTACGCCACATAGTCCTCGCGCAGAGACTATACTGAGTACCCGCCATTCCTCGGTACACTACTGCCCATCCGACCTGCCCATCCGAAAAACTGAAATGAATCCCCTTTCCAAAACCGGCTATGCTCGCATGGCGTATTGCCTGCTGGTCTGGGCCATGACAAGCGCTGCACTTGATGCTGAGGTTGACTTCAACCGCCAAGTCCGACCCATTCTGACGGAGTACTGTTTTCATTGCCACGGCCCCGATTCCACGAAACGGAGTGCGGATCTAAGACTCGACTTGGAAAGCGAAGCAAAGAAGTCCGCAATGGTTGCCGGCGCATCCGCAGATAGTGAACTCGTTCATCGAATCAATTCCTTGGACCCAGACGCTATCATGCCCCCTCCGGCGACTGGCAAGGTCTTGAACGAAACTCAAAAAAAAATCTTGCAGAAATGGATTGACGAAGGTGCAAAGTACTCGGGTCACTGGGCATTTCAAGGCATTGGACATTCCGACAAACTCTTAAATGCACTGCCCAAACTCGACGCAAGCAACGCATTGCCCATCGATCGCTTTCTTCAGCAAAAGTTATCGTCAGCAACCTTGGCTTACTCCGGGCCGGTCAGTCCGACCCAGTTCATTCGACGCGCCACTTTCGATTTGACAGGCTTGCCTCCAACCTGGGAGGAAGTCGAAGCGTTTGTGAATGACCGTTCGGACCAAAGTACCGAACGCCTGATCGATCGTCTGTTGGAGTCCCCTCGCTACGGCGAAAGATGGGGGCGCCATTGGTTGGACATTGCTCGCTACGCGGATACTCACGGCGGTGCCGCCATCGGTTTCACGACCTTTCCTTTTTCTTACACTTATCGCGACTATGTTATCCGGTCCGTCAACCAAGACTTGCCGATGGATCGTTTCCTATTGGAACAAATCGCGGCTGACCAACTTGGACTTGCAGAAGCCGATCCATCGCTTGCCGCATTGGGATTCTTGACGGTTGGAATGCAATTCCGCAATTACCATGACACCATCGATGATCAAATCGATGTCATAACACGTGGCTTAATGGGATTAACGGTCACGTGTGCGCGTTGCCACGACCACAAATTCGACGATATACCAACCGCAGACTATTACGCACTCTATGCCGCCATCGCACCCAGCAAGTCCCCGGCACAGCTACCCTCGATCGGAAACAGCGCAGACGAAAAGGCACACGAAAAGTATCAACGTGAGCTCAAGGAATTGACTGCCAAACTCAAGCATTTCGTGCGAGACCAAAGTGAAGTCCTGCGTGGACGATTGCGCATGCAGGTCGGCTTGTATCTAACCGAAATTGCGAAAGGAACACCCGAACAAGACCTCTCGACGCAATTCCTGTCGTACCGGACCGATGATATTCGGCCATCGATCTTCAATCGTTGGAAGAGCTATCTGGAATCGCTACCCAAAGAGGATCCTGTCTTTGGGCCATGGATCGAAATGAAGTCTTGGGGAATGATCCCTTTGGAGGATTTTCAAAAGCGACGTGACGAATTCATGACTCGGCTTGCGAGTGAACTGGGCGCGGATAGCAAGACTGCTGATAGCAAGACTGGGGATAAACTGCATGCACTGCGAGGTGAACCGCCCAAGCGGAATCCGTTTGTCTTGAATGCACTTGCCGATGCGAAACCCAATTCGCTTACCGAGGTCGCCATCGTCTACGGGAAAGTATTTGCAGACCAACAGCGTCTTTGGTTGCAATCGTTGCTCGAATCGTCTAACGAAGCAGCCGCAGATGGCAAGCTCTTGCCAGACGATCATCCTCAGCATCAAGTCATCAACAGCCCCTCGCATCGACAGCTTCGCACTCATCTCTATTCTCCAGGAACTCCCTGCGATGTCTCGGACGAAGAGGCCATGCGTCTTACGAACCGCACGATCAGCGATTTAATTAGTGGCAAGCGTGGGGCCATCCATCAATTGAATCTGTCGTCTCCAGGTTCCCCACCTCGGGCCATGGTCGTTCTAGAAGATCCAATGCCCGCTGAGGTCAATATCTTTCTGCGAGGAAACCCGCTTGCCCGTGGCGCATCGGTTCAACCGAGGTTTCTCTCAGCTCTTTCGGGTGTGCAACCACCTGTTTTCGAAGATGGAAAACGCCGATTGGGTTTAGCTCGTTCTGTCATCGCCGATAGCAATCCGTTGACTTGCCGTGTGCTTGTGAATTGGGTCTGGCAGAATCACTTTGGCCTTGGTTTGGTTCGAACGCCGGACGATTTTGGTACGCGTGGCCAACCGCCGACGCATCCTGAGTTGCTGGACTACTTGGCGGACGCGTTTCGCAAAAATGGCTGGTCCATGAAATGGCTTCATCGGCAAATCATGTTGAGCCAAGCCTACCGACAAGGAGCCGTTGAAAACGAACACAATCGTCAGCTAGATCCCGAGAACCAATGGCTTTGGCGGATGCCTCGACGCCGGCTTGATTTTGAATCGATGCGAGATGCGATGTTGGCTGTCAGCCAGGAGCTTGATGCAACGATGGGAGGCAGGCCCATTGATTTGAACCAATCCCCTGCCATCCCTAGACGGAGCGTGTACGGATTTGTGAATCGCGACATCATCGCGAATTTGATGAGTACGTTTGACGCTGCCAATCCGAACGCGTGTACGGCCAAACGGCCAGAAACGACGGTACCGCAGCAAACGCTCTTTGCATTAAACTCGGATTTCATTCAAGATCGAGCGACAAGGGTTTCGTCGCTGACCAAGCAAATGAATCTGCCGACCGACGAAGAACGCATTGTGGCTTTGGTTCGTAAGGTTCTAGGCCGAACTCCGACGGGTTTCGAAGTGGATCGCGCGAAGGATTTTCTCACCGAAGCGAACGGTGCAGCTACAAACGGTGCTGCTACGAACGGTGCCGCTGCGAACAGTGCAGCTACGAATAGGGACGGATCTCCAATCGATCCGGAGCGACGATGGACTCAGTTGGCTCATGCCTTGTTGGCTTCGAACGAATTCCTATTTTTGGACTGATAAGGTAATGAACGCGATGAACCAAAATCGACGGCATTGGATGCGGCAATGTGGAATGGGATTCGGGGGCTTAGCCTTCGCCGATTTGATTTCGTCCTCGGTCGCTGCAGCCGGCAACCGCGATGCAGCCGGCAACCGTGGAGCGTTGGAGACTCATTTTCCAGGCAAGGCGAAACACATCATCCATGTGTTTCTCAATGGCGGGGTATCTCAAGTTGACACCTTTGATCCCAAGCCCGAGTTGACTCGTCGAGCCGGGCAAATGCTCCCCTTTGAGAATCTGCAAACCGAGCGCAAGACAGGTGTGGCCCTGCCATCTCCTTTTGTGTTCGAGAAGCACGGAGAAAGCGGAATCCCGGTCAGCGATTTGTTTCCGCACTTATCCAAGTGTGTCGACGAGATGACCGTCATTCGATCGATGCACGCTGAATTACCCAGTCATGAAATGTCGCTGATGCTGATGAATACCGGGGATCAGCGTTTGGTTCGGCCAAGTTTAGGCTCATGGCTGACCTGGGGAATGGGGACGATCAACGAAAACTTGCCAGCATTTGTTGCCCTTTGTCCTGGTGGTATGCCCGTCGGGGGTGCTGGCAATTGGCGGTCCGCATTTCTACCTGGAGTCTATCAAGGTGCACGCGTCGATACCTCCAATCCCGATCCCACAAAGCTGATTGACTTTCTTCAAAACAAACGTCTGTCCGCTCGAGACCAATCCAAACAGTTCGAATTTTTGCAACAGCTCAATGCTCAGCATCTTGCAGATCGGCCAGGAGAAGCAGCCATCGAATCGAGGATCCATTCCTTTGAGCTTGCCTTTCGCATGCAAACCGAAGCGAGCGATGCGTTTGACATTTCCAAGGAACCGGAACATATCCTCAAACTGTACGGCGATGGCCCTCAAAATCGACAACTACTGATGGCAAGAAGACTGATTGAGCGAGGAGTACGATTCGTTCAAACATGGCATGGTGACTCCCAGCCTTGGGACAGTCATTCCAACATCAAAGACGAGCATCGCAAAGTTGCGAACCAATGCGATCAGGGACTTGCTGCGTTGATCATCGACCTAAAGCAACGCGGATTGCTCGATGAGACTCTCATTTTGTGCTCGGGGGAGTTCGGTCGCACTCCCTCGGTTGAGATGGGGCAAGATGGGACCGGGGCCAGTCAAGGCCGAGATCACAATCATTGGGGTTTTTCGCTTTGGATGGCAGGCGGTGGAATTAAGAAGGGAACCGTGTACGGGGCAACAGACGACTTTGGATTTCGCGCCGTGGAGAACCCTGTATCCGTTCACGATCTGCACGCGACGATCCTGCATCTGATGGGGTACGACCATCAACGCATGACGTATCGATACGCTGGCCGCGATTTCCGGTTAACGGATGTGCATGGACAAGTGATTCACCCGATCCTGCAAGCCTAAGCTTGAGAGGAATGCCCCTGGGTTTATCCCAGGGGTTCGTTACCTTCATGCTAGGGCGAAGGTCAGTTACCACTGGCGTAAAGCCAGATGGCATGCATCTACCTATTTGTTCCCGCCAACGCTTTCAACACGGAGTCGATTTGAATCGCGGTCTTGTAGTAGATTAAGGGCTGGCCAACATCCACTTCCATCTTTCCTTTGAGTGATTCGGCGACTGCCAACAGAATCGGCTGATCGTGAAATAGCTTGAGCACTTTTGATTTATGGTTCAGATACTCGGGTGTCCAGAAGCCGATAACTTCCATCAGGACCCGTCTGCCATCCTCATGGACAAATACGAAGTCCGGGAAAAAAGCGGTTTGTACTCGATGCAATATCTCCGTCTCGCGTTCCAATCGCCAGCCGTTTCTCGCTTGCTCGCCCCACTTTGCGCAAAAGGACTCTTCCACTTTCGAATCGAAAGCATCCGCTCGGATCGTTTCGCTCGTCAATCCACACTTGTCATTGAGTTCCAGACGCAGCGAACCTTGAAATCGCGATGCTCGAATCGTGGCTACCATCGACCAACCTTGGCACGACAAAAGCCCACGCAGGAACTTGGCCATGGCCGATCCGTACCTATGTGTATTTTGCAAGAGGGACGCTGGCCCATCGAATTCAAACAAATACCCATTGGATCGTTTGGTGATTCGGTGCATGAGCCTTGCAAGTTTCGCATATCGAAGAATCGATTTGAAATCTTGCGTTGCCACGACCGTCAACTCGGCTGCATCGAACAAGGCTACTTGTGCTTGTGCCACGTTGTATCGAGCCAAAAGGGACTCAGAGCGTTCAAATCCCTTGAATGACTTCAGTACATGGTACTCCATCAAATCCGCAAAAAGCCTGTCCTTCAATTGCGGCCAGTCCATCCCATGCTCTTCGGCGATTCGACGTTTCATTTCGGATTCATCGTGCTCAAAAAGCGAATCGCTTATGGTCACAAGCGGATGGCATTTGGCGGCAGCACGAAAGACTGATTGCCGAAGTTTCGCGGTCTTGCCTCTGTCTCCGTCAGCATATTCGGATGCATCATCCAGCAGTTTACAAAACGCGAGGATCCGCCGAGGTGGGCAGTCGCTCCCGCTGAACAGTTGCCGGACGGTGTTGTGCAATGTTCGCCGATTTTTTCCAACGCCATTTTGGTAAACTTGCAACATGGATTGAGCAAGGTCCACATAGAGAGCATGCGACTTGCGAGTCAATCGATCTGGAATAAGTCGCCCGCGATCAAAGGTGGCGATGGCGAGTTCCCGCGTAAGCATCGTTCTTCCTTCGTTTGCGAGATCGTTCGGCTTCGTTGGTATCCCTGGCGACCACCTCGTAAAGGATCGCTCGCTCGTTTCCTCGTCGGCGTAGGATCCGACCGAGCCGCTGCTTGGCTTGTCGGGTCGACGCCATACCACCGATGACGACTGCGATCTTGACAGCGGGTAGATCGACCCCTTCGTCGAGCACTTGATTGGCAACAATGGCTGGGTAGATGCCATCTCGCAAGCCATCCAGATAGTCGAGTCGTTCCGCCTTGCCGCAATGATTCAGCAAGCAGGGGAGAAGAAAGCGTAGAGAAACCCGCCGAGCCATCATGTTGGAGCCAGCGAAGATGAGCATGGACGTTCCGTGATGCAATCGAAAGAGATCTTCCAGAACGCGCAGTTTTTCCTCGGCGCAATCTTCAATGGATTGCTTCTCTTTGAAGGCACGCAAAATGGCTCCCGATTCGGCACTATTGAGCGACTCAGCACACAAATCCTGCCAATTGAAATTGGGTTCGTCTTGTCGCCGCTCGTAGACATAGGTCGAGACTTGCTCCGCCAAAGTATTATAACGGACTCGCTCGCGATCATTCAATTCAACCGAAATGCGATATATATCGTACTCTGCCA
>JAIPFP010000341.1 GCA_021736575.1 Pirellula sp.
ACGGCTCACGGCATGGATCTTGTTGACGTTGCTCAGATGGTGTTTGCATTCGGTGCGATTGCCGTCGTGCTTGAAACGGTTGGTTTTGTTTGCTGCCAGTCGCCTTACGCCAGTCGCCTTACGAGTGGGCGGGTTCGGATGGAACGCCCGAGAGAGCAACGGGAGGTTTCATGGCGATGCTGTGAGTGACGATGGTTGGTTCATGGGAATGGGGCTTATTGACGTCCGCTTCACTCAGCACCGTATCGACCAAGTAATGAAACAGTCGTCTGAGAGGCTCTGGTTCGATTGCCATCGCGATTTCCACAGCTCGTTCTCGATGCCTGTCGATCAGCTTTTCGGCTTGTTCGAATACGCGGGCTTTTTCAAAGAGTTGTTTCGCGACAAAGATTCGCTCCGCGTCGGTAATGCTTGCCTCACCGCTGAGGGCAGCGAGCAAGCGTGTGGCGTCTGCTTCTTGGAGTGATTGCAGAGCCAACGCGAAGAGAACCGTCGGGCGGCCACCCAGAATATCGCCAGCGGCACCGAGCTTGTTGTGATCGTCTCCGTGCCAATCTTGCAAATCATTGATAATTTGGAAAGCGACTCCCATGTTGCGTGCGAATTGTTTTATTGGCTCGGCGTAATTGGCGGCATCACCGGCAAGTCGAACGCCCGTATATAAGGCCGCTTCGAAGGCGGGCGATGTCTTGAGCGCGTAAATCTTCAAAGCATCCAAGGGTGATAAACGTTTATCGGAAGCGTCGCGCCAAAGCAACTCGGCTCCTTGTCCTTCGGCAAGTCGCATGTGCGCCGACGACAGGCAATTGAGAATATCCGCCGCAGCTCCAGCTCCGATCGATTCGATTTCTCGTCCAATCAGTCGGTATCCGAGTCCGATCATGTAGTCACCGACATTGATGGCGGTTGCGAGACCGAATTGTTGATGCATGGCTGGGACACCGTATCGGAAGGCATCTCCATCTTCGATGTCATCGTGAACGAGCGAAGCTTTGTGGAAACACTCAATGCTCATCGCGGCGCATTTGACCCCATGCGAAAAACTTGAGGCGATTCGATCACCATCCGCTCCGGTGGATTTGCCACCCAGCATCGCGTCATAGGCAGCCAGCGTTATGAAAGGCCGCGAGTACTTGCCGCCCCTCGCCAAGAAATTTGCGGCGAGGGCTTCGGTGGCTGCGATCGGGTCGATATTCTGAAGTGGATTTGCGGATTCGATATCGATTTGTGTTTGGCTTCGTTGACGCCCTACAAGCGAGTCGAGTTGGGGCTGTGCAAACATGTCGCTGGCCGCACGCATCAAGTGAACGTAGGATCGCGTTTGTTGAGTGGCAACTGGTTTTTCAACCATGAGCATCTCGCGGACCCAGGCTTCGTCGACGCTGGTGTTTCGACAATCGCTCGACAATAGCGGAACAGCCATGCAAGGAATGCCAGCAAGCAAAATTTTATCGATGGCTTTCTCAAGGACATTCAAGCAGGCCACGCCAACGATGGAATCGACGTATCCGCTGACGATAATCTTGAGAACAACAGGGGAGCCTTCCGCTACCAGTACCTTGTAACCCATCTCCTCGGCTTTGGTTCGAAAGTCGGCGATGCTGCATGCTCCACATTTTTTGCAGTCCATGCCAAACTCGTCGTAATCGGCGGGGCATCCTTCGGCGTGCTTGAGGCAATGTGGCAGCAAAAATAAACGTCGGCTGGGAGGAGTTGCCGCGACAGCATCGCGAAAGAACTCGGTGCTGATCATGACCATCACCCAACCCACGTAGCCTTCGGCCTGTCCCATTTCGTCGAGTGTTCGTCGAGCGATCACCTCGAGCTCATCTTTGGTGGGGGGCATCTCTTTGTTCATGCGCGCAGCCACTTCACGGCATTTGTCTCGCATCTGTTCACGCAGCTTGGGCGTTTCAGGCACGAGTTTCAAATGGCTCGTTTTGCGTCTTGCCTTTTTCTCTGGCTTATCGGTGGCGCCCGGTGTTTGCGAGCCCGGTGTTTGCGTTGCCGACATCGAAGCGGAAGGTATTACCGTTGACAAAACTCGAGTCCTTTATTCAGTGCACTAAGTGAAAACACTAGCGGATATAATTTTTCGTGATACCAAAGCCGAGCGAAATAAAAACCGATCGGCTGACTGATGTGATGATGTCCGGCTTCAATCGAGACACACAACCATTCTAAGCCCCTCAGTATAGAGGCTGAAGCGTCGTTTGTGTCGCTTCCGGACATGATTCCCTCTAATGCAGCAGATGTTTCTTCGATTGAGCTTGACACGGATTCCTTAATCCGTTCAGTGTTGGTGTAGCGGGTGTTTATACCACCTCCCCAGCCCCCATCGGCGTTTTGATTCGCCAACAAGTACTTTAGACCTTTTTGAAATGCAGGATGCTCAGCCCTCCCACCCTGTGCATAACCCAAAAGAACCCGACCAGTTCCGTAAATCGGATTGTCTTCTTGTTCGCGATCCTGATTTCCAAACCACAAAGGTAGCCAACTTCCGTCCGCTTTTTGTTGTTTCTCAAGATAATCCCAGCCCCTTTCGATGGCGAGATCGATTTTGTTACGCGAGGGCGGCCTGTGTTTGGCCGCAACCGATTGAAGCGTTTCACGCCAAACGCAGAGTGCGCGAATCGCATGTGCCGTCAAATCGCTACCGCTTCGATCGAACGGCAACGTTCCCCAGCCTCGGCAAAAAGTTGGCCAACCGCCATCTCGATTCTGCAGTTTTAACAGCCAAGTGCACCCCAGCGCGGCCGCACTCACCACGCGGTCCGTACGGATTTGATCCAAAGTGGATGCGGAAATAGCAGGCTGCTTAACCGAATCAGCGCGAGCATCCAACCACTTTTTCAACGCAATCAATGCGGCTGGCGTATCGTCGGCGTCTGGAACCGCTCCGCTCAAATTCGTCCAGCCCCAACCACCCGGTTCCGCACCCGTAAAGGGATGTCGAACAACATGCTGGCATGCAAGCAGCCAATCGATCGTTCGATCCCATTGCGACTGAGTGCAAACCGTGTTTTCCGAGTTAGGGTTTCCCGATTTAGGATCATAGAACTGCGCCGATGCGAGCGAGGTAACCCAGGTTGCTAAATTCGTGTCGATCGGCCAACTACCGTCGTGCAAGACGGAGTCGACGATAAACTTGCGAGACTCGGTCGCAACACGCGAGGACCCTTGGCCTATCGACGCTAGACTCATCAGCACAAAGCTCGTCAGCGGGACGGCTTCCAGGTAGCCACCGCTGGTGGGTTGCATGCGGGTCAATACGTTGCGCGTCGGCTGGATGGAAGCTGTCCGCAACATCCGCACGATGGGATTGCTCGGAGTCCGATGATGAAATTGAGCTTGACCGATCGCAACCAATGCAGGTACCGCGTAGCTTACGACTGGCAATTGAACAAATCGATACCACGCTTGGGGTAAGGCGGCTGCTTCAAACGGTAACGTAGGAATCTGGCCCCAATCGACAAGACCGGCCAATGCGCAATTCGTCATGATCGGTACGACAAACGTTTTGTCCTTGCCATAGCGCTGTCGCAATCCGTCCCAACTCCCCTTGCGCTCGACGTATTTCCAAGCTGCCGTGACTTGCTTGTTGTATCGCGGATTGTGCCCCGCCAATTGCCAGGCTGCCAGCACAAGCAACGTGGTTGCGATATTGGAAAGGGAACGATCTGTGTCCCCAAATCCGCCATCGGAATTTTGAGCATTCGCAAGCCACTTACTGCCATTTTCAATGAGAACTTCCCAAGCATCCGAGCTGTATCGTCCATGCGGCGTGATTTCGCTTTCCACCTGCCAAGGTGCTTCGAGAAACTTATCTCGGCAAATAGACAATGCACTAACGGCCGTAGCTGTCGACAAAGCGGACGTCGACAGCGAGCCTGTCCAATGGCTTGACGAACCCTTGAGTTGAGCCAGGTCCAGAGTTAACCGCTCGATCGATTCTTTTATGCGTTTCGCAGGTTGGATTGCTGTCATATCAAGTCAGTGGAATTCGCAGTCCGTCGTAAGCCAACCGAACGTGTTTGGGAAGAATTTCGTTTGTCAAATCGTAGTCCAACTCGTGTGACAAGTGCGTCAGAAAAGTCATCTTGGGCTGGATGCGACTGACCACGTCCAGCGCTTCGTCGACACAAAAGTGAGTCGGATGCGGAGTGAATCGCAATGCGTCCAAAATCAGAACATCAAGTCCCTGCAACAATGCCAGACTCGAATCCGAGATGAAATTCGTATCCGTACAGTACGCGACGTTGCCAAATCGAAAACCCAACACATTGCAGTGAGGACCATGAACGAGAGGGATAGGTTGAAGCCGTGCACCTAACAACTCGAAAGGCTCGTCCACAATCGTATGGATCTGCAATTGAGGTACCGCGCCTGGATGCGTGTGTCCCCTATCGATAAAGGCATAGTCAAACACGCGTCGAATCCGCGATTCGACTAATTGGGTGCAATACAAAGGAACGGGATGTCCGAGCAAGAACGGGAACAATCGCAAATCGTCCAAACCGTGCAAGTGGTCAGCATGTTCGTGAGTGAAGACAGCCGCATTCACCATCCCGATCCCTTCTCTCAACAATTGGTGACGAAGGTCCGGCGAAGTGTCAAAAAGCAAATTGCCCCCAGGCAGTCCAAGGATGGCTCCGGAGCGAGTTCGGTTGTTTTTTGGATCGCTACTCTTGCAAACCGAACATGCGCATCCGATAGCAGGGACACCTACGCTGGTGCCACTACCGAGCAGGATCAATTGCCCGCGAAAATCGATTGAACGGTACGGTTTTTCCACTGCGGCAAGCCTTGGCCGGAAGATCAAATAGTAAAAATGGGACCGTCCGCAATGAAACTTCGTCATTCAAAGTTCGCGGAAGTCGCTCGCTTTGTCGCGGAACAGGGCAAGTCTGACGGGAATCAGTGTACTTTAAAACGCAAAAGTACGTTAGGCTCATCTCACAACAGGCAATGACTGGCAATGACAGGCAATGGAATGCTATACAACTTCTTGCTGACTTGAGTATAATGGCCGAGTTGCCGCAACTCCCGACCGTTGGAATCATTGTGTTCGCAACTAACCCAACGTCCCTCGGAATGGTTCCGGATGATGGCTTACCCACCTGATTTGCCAAATCGCTGCACCGGGCTCCGCGTCCTGACCGCATCGCTCCAATACGCGACCGCATTCCTCGTTGCCGTCCTCTCAGCGGCGGTAATTTCGAACGCTCAAGAATCGAAAGACGAGGAGCAAAAAAACTCGGAACGACGACAAGAAGCCTCACTTCGAGACGTCGAGTTCTTCGAAAAGAACGTGAGGCCGCTGCTTGTAAAGCATTGTTACGAATGCCATTCTGACAAAGAGCAAAACGGTGGATTGCGGCTCGACTTTCGTGAAACGACGCTAAAAGGTGGGGACTCTGGCTCGCCCCTAGCGCCAGGCAACCCAGACGCGAGCCTCCTCATCAAGGCCGTTCGATACAACAATCAAGATTTGCAAATGCCACCCAAAGGACCACTTGCGGTCTCCGAAGTTGCGATTTTGGAAGAG
>JAIPFP010000342.1 GCA_021736575.1 Pirellula sp.
CCGGATCAGTTCTGGCCGGCGAATGCGGAGAACTTTTTGACTTCGCCGCCCCCCGCTTTGGAATCGCTGCAACCCGTGCTGGACCAGTGCCTGCTCATGAAGGGCATCTCGGGCGTGCCGATCATGCCGTTTGATGGCGCGCCGCATGCGCTGGAGCTCTCGACTTGGCTCACAGCGCAACTGCCGGATGCGGACAAGCGGAGCCAGATCAGCATTGCGATTTCCGCGGACCAGATCGCGGCCAACTATGTGGGCGGTTTCACCTCGCTCCCTTCGCTGGAGTTGGCCACGATGCCGCAGACGCACAAGGAGAACCAGATGGGATTGAACGAAGGATATTATACGCACTGCAGTTTCCGTTCGCCGACGCAGACCGTCCCCGCCGAGACGAATCCCCGCAGCGTGCTCAACCGGCTTTTTGGAAAAACCGACCAGCCTGGAAAACTGACGAAAGAGGGCCCGCTCGATCGTCAGATGCTCGACCTGGTGCTCGCTGGCGCCAAAGACCTGCGACAGAAACTCCCGCAAGCCGATCAGCACAAACTGGATGAATACCTCGACAGCGTGCGTGCCGTCGAGCGTCGCATCGCCGCCATCGAGTATCGGCAAAAAGAGGCCGCATTGGAGAAGGCCGGAGTCGCTTCGAGCAAACGCAACGCCTCCGATTCTCCGTCCATCGAAATCAAGATTCCTGAGGGGGACAAGCGCAGCGAATACATGCAGGTCATGTGCGACCTCAACGTGCTCGCCTTCCAGTCCGACACGACTCGCGTCAGCACCTACATCGGCTCCACGCCGAACGGAGTTTCCTATCCCGAACTCGGGTTCAATGACGAGCATCACTCCCAGACGCATCATGAAAGCAAGCCCGAGATGGTGGCGAAAGTCGCCGCGATCACCGCGTTCAACATCGCCCAGTTCGCCTACATGGTAAAGAAAATGGCCAGCCTCCGCGAAGGGGACGGCACCCTGCTCGACAACTGCATCATGATGTGGGGCTCTGGACTCGAAGACGGCGACAAACACTCCCGCGCCAACCTCCCCTTCATCATCGCTGGCAAAGGCGGGGGCACAATCAACACGGGACGCTTCCTACCGGACACCAAGGGCAATCAAGGCGACCTGCTCACGACGATCCTAGCCTGCGCAGGCATCCCGCTCGATCGGCCCATCGGCATCGCGACCAAACAGATCAAAGAGATGACCCACCATCTCTAACCAACCACTTTGACTCATGGTCGATGTTCCTCGTGGCTGGTTACCTTTCCTCCATCGACTCCGCAGAGACTCGATGAGCCTCGTTGTTCGTCGACTTCACGGCGGAAGCTGCGGTAGCGGATGTAAAGTGCTGCAAGGGCGATGATCAGGATGATGGCTAGAAATCGAAGTGCTGTACCAAGGACAAAGTCGACACGTGTAATGATCGGTGCGATTCCAGTTGCAACGAGTGAGAGCGTCAGCGTCAGTGCGATCAGAATATACGACAACGTGATCCTGGTTGTGACCGACAGCAAAAGCATGCGCGCCATCAAACGAGTGTTCATCACTGCAAACAGGAGTGACACAACAAGTCCGAAAATCCCTGCAGCGAAAGGGGCTTCCCAGAATTGTTTCGGCAAGTAAACGTTGGGAACAATCGTTTCGGCAATGCCAATGCTCACCCCAATGAACGTTCCAAACAATGTGTATAAAACGACGAACGTTTGCTTCGTCCAACCAGATTGGTTGAAACATGACATTAAAATGCCGCCGATCATTCCAGCTATTCCGTGCGCAAGCGCCGACCAGCCACCATATTGTGATGCCCAGATAAGCAACGGCTCGTACTCGTTTGGGTGAAACATTCGATAAACGCACCCGGCTAAGAAACCTGCAATAAATCCGCTAAGCGCCAATAGGGTTGTAGAGAGAAAACCTCCAACAATGATGGAGGCAAGAACACCCTCTCGTTTACGCGAACTCGCGTTCTCCAGGGTTGTCGTTTCTGTTACTGCATATGGATTGTGCTTCATTTTGATCGACGAATGTCCTTGGTCCCAAATGTCGCCGGAAACCACGTATCAAAAAGTGATTGTTGACCCCTGGGTGGATCGGCGAGCAAAGCCGACGTCGACTGCGATCAGTTATTTTCGCGAGACTGCTTCGCCATCCAGTCGTACAAGTCCGGGGAAGCATATGCCGCTGACCAAGAGTTGTGGCCAATGTTCTCCAACGTTGTAAAGCGGATCTTGGTGCTGCCCGCCTTGCCAATCGCGTCCACCAATTCCACATTGGATTTAAAGACGCCATCCTTATCGCCACAAAAAACCCACATCGGAATGTCTTTGTATTTCTCCGCATCGTTCAGACTACCGCTGCCACAGATCGGTACCACTGCCGCAAAGCGATTGGGATTGGCCGCTGCCATCCGCCACGAACCAGAACCACCCATACTCAATCCTGTTACGTAGATGTGCTTTTTGTCGGCCGAGTACTTTGTGGTCATCGCATCAAGCAGTTCTAGCAAGCGAGTTTGTTGAGTACTGCTGCTCCAAGAGTCCGTTTGCGGACATTGTGGCGAAACGAGAATGAATGGAAACTGTTCGCCGCGCGCAGCCAACAGCGGTGGTCCCCATTTTGCAACGACGCTCAGTGGCCCGATGCTTTCGCCACGTCCGTGAAGGAATAACACCAAGGGCATGGACTCCCCCGCCTTATATTTTTCCGGCAAGTACAGCAAGTAGGGGACTTCCGTTCCATCGCCAGCAACAAATTTTTGTTCCACCTGTTGGCCAGCAGTTGGCTCAGCCGCACTGGCGGTAATTGCGATCCAGTTACTTAAACCAACGCACACGGCTAAACCAGCTGCAACATAAATCGATTTGCAATTCAACATGGTGTTCCCTTTTTCATTTGTAAAAATGTTTTGGCAATCCGCAGTTAGGCGAGCGGACGCATGAGTTATACCCGTAGTACAGGCTGCTAGCCTGTGCTTTTTAGACTATAACAGGCTGGCAGCCTGTGCTACGTAGTGGTTTCCGCCGCTTGTGACGCGAAACCACTGCCCGAAGGCTCCCGATATTGTAGGATGGATTTATTCCGCGTACTGCAAGAAGTAGATGCGAATCCATAGCCTGGGCCAAGCAATTGAATCTCTTGTGTACGGTCTCACGGAAGCGAGCGAAGTCTAGGCCCAAAGAAGCCAAGTCGCCTCGTGGCACGGATTGCAAGTTTTGTTGCACTGTGCAATCTAGTTACCAGGCTCTGCTTGGTAACTCAATGCAAGCGAGGCTCCGCCTCGCCGAAATGCATCCTTAGCTTGTGAACTCGGGAGGCAGGAGCCTCCACACCAATGCGTTCCCAGGCAGAGCCTGGGAACGAGTAAAACGGGGCTATCGCTCAACCGCTAATTAGCATGAAAAACAGTTGCAGATGTGCCGAGCAGCGTCAAGAATTCGCACTAATTTTATTTCAAAAGTCAACGCAAGGCGACTTGGTTTGCTAGACTTTCCTTTGCATTCAACTGATTTCGTTTGGGCATCCACTTTTGAGGATTACTGCAATGGGACGTAGAATTGGATTGGCGTTGTTTTTGATTTTGTGTTTTGCGAACACTAAAACACGCGGGCAGGTAGTTGAGTTTCTAGGTCAGAATTGGAATGAAGAAACTCGCCAAAAGTTCTATACTACTAGCCAAGGATCAAGACTATTGCCATACAAATGGTTCTTGGCATTGGAAATGAAGGACTCTACCGAACTTTTTTCGGGAGCTCATTTGAAAGAGCTAGGATTCTTGCCAAACGCTGCAAGCACAGTAAACCCAGATGGCTTACCCGTTGGTTTTGTTCAGGATGAAGACTGGGCTGGAAAACAGCATCTAGGATTGACCTGCGCGGCCTGTCATACAAGTCAAATCAAGTTCAAGACCAAGACGTTACAGATCGATGGAGGTCCAACGCTTGCGGATACTTGGGGACTGCTTCAAGGAATCAGCGAGTCGCTCAATGCAACCCAAAAGAACCCTGCGAAATGGTCGCGATTCGAAGCAAAAGTTTTGGGGACTGGAGCTTCCGAATCGGACAGGCAAGTTTTGAAGGAAGAATATGTTGCGTTCCTTAGCTACTTCAACGCGTTTGTTGATGCTAGCCGAACGCCTCACCTCTGGGGACGGGGACGCCTGGATGCGTTCGGGATGATCTTTAACCGCGTTTCATCGATTGACTTAGACCTTCCGCAAAATTCGGCACCACCGGATGCGCCCGTGTCGTTTCCCTTTCTGTGGGGAACATCCTGGGAAAATCAGGTGCAATGGAACGGTTCAGCCCCCAACACAAACGACATTGAACGATTGGGCAGAAACATCGGAGAAGTGCTTGGTGTGTTCGCTCAAACAGACCTTGAAAAAGCATCTATCCTCAGGCCTTACTATCGCACGAGTACACGTCGAGTCAATCAGTTGCGATTGGAGAATTGGTTAAAAGTGCTATGGTCCCCACAGTGGCCGCGCCAACTCGAGGACTTAGATGAAGTTAAGGTTTCTGCCGGACGTAAGCTATTCGTAGACAATTGCGTTCGGTGTCATGAGGTTGTCCCGCACAAAGAACAAGATCGGCCGGTGATCGTTGCAATGACACCATTGTCCGAGGTCAAGACGGATCCGCGAACGGCCACCAATGCAGCGACGCGGGTTTCCGTCACTGGAAGATTGGAAGGTTCAAATCTGCCAGGTTTGGATCCGCTACCAAACAAGGTTGCTACAGGTGCACTCGTTCAGAATGTAGCAAGAGGAGCCCTACTTAGCCCGTTCCGAGATGTCGACCAGAGCGAGTTCAAGTTGACCAGCCTGTTTCAAGTCAAAGACATTATTAAAAAACTGGATTCGCAACGAATTACCGACAAGGACCTAGCCGATTTTTTGAGCGAACTTGGACAAACCCAGGATCAAGTTGCGGTGCTCGTCAAACAATTCGAGGCCAAGTCGCTCAAGTATATCAACGACTTACGAATCACCTCAGATCCATTGCCTGAAGTGGCCAATTCGGCGCTGAGATTGGGTGCCGTTGCAACCAAGGAACGAATATTGGCTTACAAAGGGAGGCCTCTCGATGGCATTTGGGCAACTGCTCCCTATCTACACAATGGCTCCGTCCCAAATCTCTATGAGCTTCTGCTTCCAGCGGAAGAACGCACAAAGCAGTTCCATGTAGGGAACATCGAATTCGATAGCAAGAAAGTTGGCTTCAAGACAGAAGCCGGTCCAGGGACAACCTTGCTTGATACATCGTTACCTGGCAACAGTAACACAGGCCACGATATGTATGGCAAGTTCAACGAGAATGAACGCTGGGCTTTGGTTGAGTACATGAAATCCCTTTAGTCAAAGATAGGGATAGGAAAGCCGCATTGAGTTGCGGCTCCCCTCCCTCCGAACCGGACTGGCGGATCTCCCGCATCCGGCTCTCCAGTCGATAGTTAAGCTTTTGGCTTCCTTTTCAAGGATTGACATTCACGAGCACGGGTTTCTGTTAA
>JAIPFP010000343.1 GCA_021736575.1 Pirellula sp.
AAACCGGTGGAGAGCCATGGCCCGTCTCTGCGGCTAGTAGCCACCAATTATCGCCCCACTGGCATAAAGCCAGTGGTAGCGAATCGAAGGAAAAAATGCTTCACAGCGTTGCCGAAGCGGGGCGAGGGGGAGAAAACGCGATGGGATCACGCAAATCCATTGGGATTTCGAGTCTGGCGTGCTGCGCCACGGTGGCATGGGCGTCTCTCCCATGGATTCACGAGCGCGCTCGTGCCACGCGATTTCATGTACAATGGGGACTCTCTACATCCCGTTCGTCCCGTCCGATAACTAAATGGGAATTGCTAATGCTGCATTCTGAAAACAAAGTTGATACCGAATCCCGTAAAGAAATTGCGCGTCGCGAAAAGATTGGTTTAGTGCTCTTAGCGTTTTTCTCTTTCATTTACTTTGGGTTCATTGCCCTGTGCGCATTCGCAAACGCTTGGTTCGCCAGTATCGTGTGGTTGGACGTACCTGCGACCGTGTGGTACGGCTTTGGCTTGATCGCATTAGCACTAGTAATTGCTGGCCTTTATGGACGATTGAGTCGAACGATTTCCTGATGGATCTTTTGATTCGATAAGGCGGGTCATTGTTCATGGACTCCTTTTCCGAGATAACTTGAACGGCGTCGCGTGGGGTGGGATTCAATCGCAAACAAGGACAACACAACTGAATGAATGCGTCGATACAAACCGTCTTGAAACGACTTGAAACGAACATTGAAGCAGTAGTACTTGGGAAAATAGAAGCAGTTCGAAAGACGTTGGTTGCATTGCTGGCAGGTGAGCATGTGCTGCTTGAGGACGTGCCGGGCGTCGGTAAAACGCTGATAGCAAAGGCTTTGGCCAAGAGCATCGACGGCAAATTTACTCGCATTCAGTTCACGCCCGATTTGCTCCCCAGCGACATCATCGGGAGCAGCATCTTTCACAATGGGGACTTCAAATTTAGCCAAGGCCCAATTTTTGCCAATGTCATCCTAGGGGATGAAATCAACCGAGCGCCACCGAGAACCCAAAGCGCTTTGCTTGAGGCGATGAGCGAACGGCAAGCCAGCGTCGATGGCAAAACGTACGTCATGCCCGATCCTTTTTTGGTGATCGCAACGCAAAATCCGTTTGAGTTTGAGGGGACTTATGTGTTACCCGAGAGTCAATTGGATCGCTTCTTGATGCGGATTGATGTTGGGTATCCTTCCCGCGATGCCGAACGCAACGTACTGAAATCGCATCGATCAGGTGAACCGGTCGATCATATGACGCCTGTCGTAACCTTGGATGAGATTCGGGACGCTCAAGCGTTGACACGAACCGTTCAAGTTGAGGATTCAATTCTTGATTACATTCAGGATATCGTTGAGCAGACTCGAATTAGCAGTGAGCTGCAAGTTGGCGTTAGTACACGCGGGGCATTGGCTTTCTATCGCGCAGCCCAAGCGTTCGCGATTCTGTCAGGACGAATGTACGCAGTTCCTGACGATGCCAAGAAGATGGCTGTCCCTGTGCTGTCCCATCGTGTCTTGCCGCGCGGTTTCGCCGCAGGCAGCGATCGGTCGGCAGCCGAGTCGATTATTCTGCGTTGCTTGGGATCCGTTCAAGTACCCGTTTAATTAAGCCATCGAAACAAGTATCCATCGAAATGGAGGCACGATTGAATTCAGAATCGACCAGCTCGACCAGTTCGACGACGAGGATGGACCGCGGCGAGAGTCGTCGCTCGTGGTTGTACGCGGTGACCTCCGCTATCCAAAGACCTTTTCGAATGTTGAACTCGGTAAAGATCTCTGCGACGCCTGTGTCGACTCGCCTGACTCGCGAAGGATTTCAAGTTGTCTTCATGGCTGCCTTTGTATTGCTGGGAGCAGTGCTGCGAGATGTCAATTTGCTGATCATCTTGGCTGGAGCATTGCTGGGCCTATTGTTGATTCAATGGCGCGTTTGTGGAAAAACCCTACACGGATTGACGACACAGCGTCGTCTGCCAAGATCCATGACCGCTCGGCGATCCTTTGAGATTGAATTGAGTATCAGCAACCCGAAACGTTGGTTGGGTTCATGGCTCGTATTAGCCCAGGACAGAATGGTGTTTCTTTCCCGCAATGAGACTGCTACGCCTGTCTCGCAAGGAATCGGATTACTCTATCGGTCCATTCCGCCCAAGTCCTCTCGCCTTCAAAAGTACCGGTGCATCGTCGAGCGGCGTGGCAAGTACCAATTCCTTGGAATCGAACTAACAACGCGTTTTCCTATGGGACTCATGCGAGGGATTTTAGCTCCCAAAAGCGCCGAGTCTTTTATCGTACAACCCTTGATCGGTAGGCTCTTGCCGAGTTGGGGCGGACTCTTCGATGTTCACAACTCCAGTGCCAAGCAAAGGCGAACCAAGTCCACATCAGACGAAGGTGATTTTTTCGGCCTGAGAGCGTATCGAGCTGGAGATAGTCCGCGTTGGATTCACTGGCGATCCTCCGCACGGCGAGATGAGTTGGTGGTAAAACAATTTCAACGCGAGGATAGTCGCGAGTTGGTCATTCTCTTGGATCTTTTTCGAACGCCTCAAAGCGGCAAAGAGGTCGTAGATGCTATTGCAAACCACGAGGACCTTGCGGTCGAATTCGTGGCGACGATCGTCAGTCAAATCGCTTCGTCGAATTCCGGTGTCATCACGGTCGCAATTGCAGATGCCGAACCGGTAATCGCCTCGCGTGTTCAATCGCGATCGCAAGGCTCCGGTCTGCTCGACCGATTGGGCGTGGCGACGCACGGCGAAGGTGAGGAAATCTTTGCGGCTTTGCGATTGCTCGAAAAAGATTTTCGCCGAATCGAGCATCTAATCGTTGTCAGTACAAGACCGCGAATCGATCTCTTGCAGCAAAACGGCGAATCAGGAGCGGTCGTCTTCTGGCGTTCTCTGACTTGGCTTGACGCGGCAGCGGGCGATCTCACAAAGTACTTTGCACGTGGCGAGCAGCAGACCCCCTAGGAAAAATCATGTTATCTCTCGTTTTTAAGACCTTGGTGCATTTTCGCGGCCTACTTGTCCCCGTTGCCTTGGGAGTTGCGGTCGCGAGCGCCGTGATCGTGGGGGCGTTGGTGGTCGGCGACAGCATGCGAGGTTCCTTGCGATTCATCGCCATGGATCGAATCGGGTCAATTGAGACGGTATTGATCGCCCCACGATGGTTCGATGAGTCGCTAGTCCAAAACATCGACAAGGGGGATACGGACTCTCGTCAAATCCAAAGTTTAGTATTCGTCCAGCAAGCCATTGCCGAACACGATTCCTTCGTAGCCAGTGAGATGGCGCTGTTGGGCGTTGAACCAACCTTTTGGTCGCTCGGGACGATCGCGCCCAACGTCGCGCCCGGAGACGACGAAGTCATCCTCAATCAAACGCTCGCCGACAAACTCCATGTTCTCGTTGGCGACGTGATCACCCTGCGTGTTGCGACGCAAGCAGTGGTGCCAGCCGACAGTCCACTGGGAAAACGCGAGCAAGACCCCATCGTGCTCCCAAGATGGAAAGTAGTAAGCGTTTTGCCGGATCGCAGCGTTGCGAGATTTTCCTTGCGAAGCGATCAACGCCCCATCATGAACGCGTTCGCCAATAAGCGCTCGTTACAAAAAGCGCTGGACATACCGTCCAAAGTCAACGCGGTCTTTGTTTCCCAAGCTAACCCTCCAAGTCGCAGCGCGAACGAACCCAATCAGCCGTCCTCCACGTTGCTAGACGGCCTCTCACCAAAACTATCGGATCTTGGGCTTTCCTGGCAACATGTGACTCGATCATTCCCCGATCCATCGCTTGGAGAACCGGAGCCAAAGGACGACCAGAAGTCGGCGGAATCCAAAACAGTCCTCGACTATCGTCAATTGACCACCGATCAAATGCTGATCTCACCGAAAATGGTCGACCCAATCCTCGACGCTGCTGCGTCAAGCAAGCCATCGGTCGTACTCACCTATTTGGCAAACGGGGCGCAAGGCCTTAAGAACAACGAGAAAACGGGTCGAAACGTCCCTTACTCAACCATCAGCGCCGTCGATTGGCATGTACTTGGCAACATGCTTGGCCCAAAGGAAACCCCTCAGCCAGAGCCCAGCAATGCCAACTGGGTCGTTATCACGCGTTGGCTGGCCGATGAGCTTGCCGTCAACATCGGTGACACCATTCGCATCGAGTACTATCTACCGGAAACTGTCGATGGAGAAGAGATTGAAAAGTCGTACGATTTGATAGTCGCTGCAATCGCTCCATTGACCGAGCCAAAGGCACAGTTCGAAGGGAATCGGCCCGCTCAATTCGAACAGTCCCCCACGCCATTCAACGACCCTGCGTGGACTCCGGTCGTACCGGGTATCACCGATCAGGAGTCCATCAGCAAATGGGACACACCGTTTCCCCTCACTCGCAAGATTGAAAAGCAAGACGACGAATACTGGAAATCACATCGGCTGACGCCGAAGCTCTATGTATCGAAAGAAGTCGGCCTCAAACTGTTCGGCTCCCGATTTGGAAACGCAAGCAGCCTTCGGTTTGACGGATTGGATGAGCGGCAAGCCGAAGACATCGAAAACAAGATCACTGCCATTGCGAGGCAGGAGATGGCTAGCCTTGGATGGCGCGAGATACCGTTGCGTCGACAACAACTTCAGGCTGCTAGCGGGACAACTCCCTTTGACGCCTTGTTTCTATCTCTGAGTTTTTTCGTCATCATTGCTGCGTTGTTGCTCGTCGCATTGCTCTTTCGTCTTGCGATCGAGCAGCGAGCGGACCATTGGGGGTTGTTGTTAGCGTCTGGGTGGACGAGATCCTCGGTGCGACGATTGTTGTTGTTAGAGGGAGGAGTCGTTTCGGGAATTGGGGCAACCCTGGGTGTGGGGCTCGGTCTTCTCTACGCGTATGCCATGATTTCGGGACTGCGTTCTTGGTGGTTAGGCGCGATCACCGTTTCGTTCTTGAATTATCATGCGCAGCCTCTTAGCTTGGCCCTGGGTTGGTTGTTGGGCTGGCTGGCTGCTTTGGCAACCATCCTGGTTTCAACGCGGCAGCTCAAGAGAATCACGGTTGCTAAGCTATTAAAGAAGCAGATGGACACAGGTGCTCCCGTTGGAATGGGTGGACAACGTCGTTCGTATATGGCCATCGGATGCGTAGGGCTCGCCGTGTGCGTGTTGGCTCTAGGGCAGTTCCTGCAGGGGCAAGCGCAAGCGGGCGCCTTTGTGGGTGCAGGCATGTTGTTCCTGATGGGCGGATTGTTCTGGGCTTTTGCTTCCTTAAAGTCTGCACCTCCAAGCGATGCAGCAGCCAGTTCGATGATCGACGCATCCTCACTAGCCAGCAGCAATGCAAAACGGGCACCCTTTCGAAGCATCTTGGCAATTGGCCTTGTTGCGGTCGCATCTTTCTTGATTTTGTCGATGAGTCTGTTTCAGTCTCTGCCAAATACGCTAGGGACAGGTGGCTTCGCCTTTGTTGGCAAGAGTTCTTACGCGA
>JAIPFP010000344.1 GCA_021736575.1 Pirellula sp.
GGCATCCGCCGGGCGAATCAGCTACATGGATCTTGCAACTCGCTTGGTCAAGGTAAAGCCTCCGAAGCTTTGGATTACGCACGGACTCAGTGGCAGCGGCAAGTCGACTGGGGCCGAAGAAATCGTTCGACAAAAAGGGGCTATCCGCATCCGAGCCGATGTTGAACGCAAACGCTTGTTTGGGAAAGATGCGACCTATCGGGCGAACGCCGAGGAGATGAAACGATTGTATTCATCGGAAATTTCCGAACAGACCTACAGTCGATTGCACAAATTGGCTGAGACCGTATTGCAAGCAGGCTACTCCGTAATCGTCGATGCCACTTTTTTAAAAAGACAACAACGAGCCATGTTTGCATTGCTTGCGAAAGAGCTTTCCCTTCCGTTCGAGATCCTGGACTTTCATGCGAGTTATGAGACACTGAGAGAGAGGGTGAAACATCGGGCAGCAATTGGATACGATCCGTCCGACGCGGACCTGCCGGTTCTAGAAAGACAGATCGAACTTGATGAACCACTTGACGAAACCGAACAGCGGAATAGTCGGACCATACGTCAAGAGTAACGTTGTATTTAGAAATGATTCCGAGTCGATACCGGTGTGCCACCCGTTGCTCATCAATTCGTTCAATTTGCGTCCAGGCTTACCACTTGCACCGTTTCCTTCGGTTAGAATGGCGGCTAGTTCGAGAGCGACTTCTCCTACTCCAGCCTAGTATTGCATCCAACTACGCATTCCCACCTGCACTGTCCAAGGAATCTTGTTATGAAAAGCACAACGAATTCTCAACGCCGTTCGTTTCTAGTTCAATCGTCCGCCGCTGCAACCGGCGCGCTGATCGCCCCAACCATACTCCATGCTCAAACCCGAAAGCAGGAGCTGCAGGTCGCGTGCGTCGGCGTCAACGGAATGGGGTGGAGCGATCTATCCAGTGTCGGCTCGCATGCCAAGGTAAAGTTTGTTGGGTTTTGTGACATCGACACAAACCGATTTGACAAGGTCGACGAGAAGTTTCCAAACGTTCCTCACTTTGCAGACTACCGAGAGATGTTTGCTAAACTCGGTGACAAAGTCGATGCAGTCATCGTTTCAACCCCCGATCATATGCATGCCCCAATCGCGATGATGGCCATGAATGCGGGCAAACACGTTTATTGTCAGAAGCCACTCACACACACGGTCTGGGAATCTCGACAAATGACCTTGCTGGCCAAGCAAAAGAACTTGACCACACAGATGGGGAATCAAATCCATTCGGATGCACGCTATCGATTGGGCGTCCAATTGATTCACAATGGTGCAATCGGAAAGGTTCGCGAAGTGCATTCCTGGGTTGGTGTCCAAGGTCGCGAATACTGCAGGTGCACCGAACGTCCAGCTTCGGCACCCGTTCCAAGTAACGTCAATTGGGATCTTTGGATCGGCGCTGCTGCAATGCGTCCTTTCGCACCCGAAGTTTACCATCCATTTAAGTGGCGGGATTGGCAAGCGTTCGGTTCGGGAGCACTTGGCGACTTCGGATGCCACCTGCTGGATCCGGTATTCGGTGCGCTGGAACTGACGGCTCCATCGAGTGTTCTCGCGGAACACGATGGAACCTCGGATGAAGTGTGGCCCGGGCCAGAAACCGTCACTTACACATTCCCTGGCACACGTCGGACATCGGGCGACTCGATCAAGATCGTTTGGCGCGATGGAGGCCTCAAACCTGATGCAGCCTTAGCCCAAATGCCTGCAGGCCAAGAGTTACCCAAGAGTGGTTCAATCTTCATTGGTGAAGGTGGAGTCATGCTGCTGCCGCATGTCGGAAGCCCTGCACTTTATCCTGTCGAGAAGTTTTCGAAGTATTCGATTCCTACTGTGGCGGGAAGCAGCCATTGGCACGATTGGGTCGACGCGGTGATCGGCGGCAAGAAGACGACCGATGGCTTCGAGTTCGCCGGTCCCGTTTCGGAAACAGTGCAATTAGGAAACATCGCCGCCAGATTGCCAGGGAAAAAATTGGACTGGGATGCCGCCCGTCTCAAGATCACCAACTTGCCTGAAGCGAACCGATTCTTGATGAAGGAATATCGGGCTGGATTTGAAGTTAAACCTGCTTGACCCGTTTTGTGGGATCTAGTTACCAGGCTCTGCGGCTCTGCCTGGTAACTCAATGCAAGCGAGGCTCCGCCTCGCCGAAATGCATCCCTAATTTGTAAACTCGGGAGGCAGGAGCCTCCACTATAATGCGTTCCCAGGCAGAGCCTGGGAACGAGAGGTCTCTGCGACGTTAATTCCAATCAGTGGCGCTAGCCTGTCAAAAGCTTGAGACACAGGCTGGAAGCCTATGCCACCTGATTCCAACCACTCACCGCCTAGGTCCAACATGAATTTTCGAATTGGCAAACTTGTCGCCTGCTTTGGTTTTGCACTGACTGGATTGCTCCAGTTGCACGCCGAGGACCGCAAGCTTGATTCATTCCAATCACAGCAGCTAACAAGCGAATACTACTCCGAGGGAGCTGCTGCAGGCGATTTCGACAACGATGGCGTTCTTGATTTCGTTTATGGGCCACATTGGTACGCGGGCCCAGACTTCAAGACCAAGCACGAAATCTATCCGCCTAAACCCCAAAATCGAGAAGGATACTCGGATCATTTTTTTGCCTGGGTCTACGATTTTGACAACGATGGATGGAAAGACATTTTCACCGTCGGATTTCCAGGCACTCCCGCTTACGTCTATCGTAACCCTGGCAAACCTGCAGCGGCCAAGGCTTGGACCAAGCATCAGGTATTCGACTCGGTATCCAACGAATCACCTCAGCTGACGCAACTTGTCGGGGATGATCGGCCTGAACTGGTCTGCACTCGCGATGGATACTTTGGATTCGCGGCCATCGATTGGAGCAAGCCCTTCGATGCTTGGGGATTTACGGCAATCTCAGGCCAAGTCACGGACAAGAAGTTTGGTCATGGACTTGGAGTCGGAGATGTCAACGGTGACGGCCGAATGGATGTCATCCATAAAGGCGGGTGGTTCGAGCAACCCAAGGAACTTTCTGCAAGCAAGCCATGGGTCTCTCAAAAGGCTTCCTTTTCGAATGCGTATGGTGGAGCGGAGATGTTCGCCTATGACGTGGATGGAGACGGTGACAATGACATCATCACCAGTCTTGCCGCACACGATTTCGGACTAGCATGGTTCGAACAAAAACGCGATGGCGCTGACGTTGAATTCGTTCGCCACGACATACTTGGCTCCAAGCCCGAACACAATGCGCACGGTGTTGTTTTCAGCGAATTGCATTCTGTCAATTTAGAGGACATGGATGGTGATGGACTTAAGGACATTGTTACCGGTAAGACTTACTATTCCCACCATAAGGGCAGTCCCATGTGGGACACCGGTGCAGTTGTCTATTGGTTCAAATTGGTTCGTGGACCGAATGGCGTCAATTGGCTTCCGTATCGAGTAGCCGACGATTCCGGTATCGGTCGCCAAATCGGCATCATCGATCTGAATAAGGATGGGCTTCTCGATATCACCGTCGGAGGAATGAAAGGAGCTCACGCACTGATTCATCAACGCAAAACCGTGGATGAGTCGACGTGGGTGGCAGCTCAGCCAATTCCATTCAAGAGTCCCACCCTCCAAGACGCTGCAAATAAGAACGCGATGATCTTCGAAGGGGAAAAATTGCCGATACTGGCCATCAGCGATGGCACGGCGATTCCACAAGACATGAGTGGTTTTGCCGCAGACCGCTGGAGCAAGGACTCGCAGCTTTGGTGGACCGGTGGCAAGGTTGGTTCGCGTCTCGAACTTGAACTCAAGGTCGAAACGGCCGGAAAGTTCGACGTCATGCTGGCACTAACCAAAGCTCAAGATTATGGCGTTGTGCAAGTTTGGTTTGACAAGCAAAAACTGGGTGAGCCTATCGATTTGTTCAACAAGCCCTCTGTGATATCGACTGGCTTGGTTCGGCTGGGACAGCTTCAAATCGATGCGGGTAAGCACCGATTAAGTCTCGAAATCGTTGGAGCGAACAAGGATGCTGTTCCGACTCACATGGTTGGTTTGGATGTCGTGCAACTTGGGCTCTCTGGCGGGGTGCAGCCACAGTCAAAAGCGGGCAAAAAGCTGAACCTGAATTTTGAGAAGGGGACGCTCGAGGACTGGACAGCAACCGGCAACGCATTCGACGGCCAGCCTATCCAAGGCGATACCGTTGCAACAAGACGCGGCGATATGAAAAGTCAACATGAAGGGGAATTTTGGATCGGCGGTTTTGAGACGCTTGGTGACAAGGGGAAGGGAACACTGACTTCCACAGGATTTCTCGTCGACAAGCCATTCGCATCTTATTTGATCGGTGGCGGAAGTAGCAAAGAGACTCGCGTCGAATTGGTGGAAGTACAAACCAACAAGGTCCTTCACCAAGCGATGGGTCGAACGACAGAGGACATGCGGTTGGTCGTCATCGACCTTACCAAGCATCAAGGCAAAGAGTGTGTTGTTCGTTTGATCGACGAAAGTTCCGCAGGCTGGGGACATCTCAATTTTGATGGATTTCAATTGCACAAAAGCCAACCCGGTCCTATCACGGTTCCGGAAACGCCAATGGTTGCGGACCAGTATCCCTTCGAAGGGTTGAAGGCCGTTGAAGCCGCCAAGGCGATGAAAGTACCCGAAGGATTTCGCGTGATCGCAAGCGCATCCGAGCCCGATGTCTTGCAACCGATTGCCATGGCCTTGGATGATCGTGGACGAGTCTGGATCGCGGAAGCGTACGAGTATCCGATTCGTGCCGCAGACGGAAAAGCGAGGGATCGGATCTTGATTTTCGAAGATACCAACGGGGACGGTACGTTGGATAGCCGCAAAGTATTTGCGGAAGGGCTCAACCTCGTCAGCGGGATGGAAGTTGGGTTTGGCGGCGTATGGGTTGGCGCGGCACCTTATCTTTTGTTTATTCCGGATCGCAACGGAGACGACAAAGCAGACGGAAAACCTGAGATCTTGCTCGACGGCTGGGGATACCAAGACACTCACGAAACACTCAACGCTTTCATATGGGGTCCAGATGGCTGGCTCTACGGATGTCATGGAGTATTTACGCATTCCAAGGTTGGCAAACCCGGAACGCCTGATAAGGACCGAGTGCCACTCAATGCAGGCGTTTGGCGCTATCATCCAACCCGACATGAATTCGAGGTGTTCGCCCATGGGACGAGCAATCCTTGGGGAGTCGATTTCAACGATCGAGGGCAAGCGTTTATTACCGCTTGCGTTATCCCCCACTTGTACCACATGATTCAAGGTGGACGGTATGAGCGCCAAGGAGGAACGCACTTCAATCCCTACACCTACGACGACATCAAAACGATCGCAGAGCACCGTCACTATGTCGGTGCAACCCCGCATGCTGGCAATGGAAAGTCGGATTCGGTTGGAGGTGGTCATGCACATGCTGGCGCAATGATCTATCTTGGGAACACTTGGCCTGAGAAA
>JAIPFP010000060.1 GCA_021736575.1 Pirellula sp.
TGGCCGAGTTCTTGGGCTTGGATGGCGTTGAGCTCGCTCAGCGTATCCAGTGTTTTCCGACGAAGACTGCGGTCCATGCCTGGAGGATCAGATGCAAACAATACCGGGTCCCCCTGCGAGCGGCATTGAACTCCTTGATAAATGCTTGGAAGGAATCCGCTACCAAACGAACTCTTTCCGCCATTCGGTTGAACGCCACTGCTGATCAAAACGACAAAGGCTGGCAAGTTCTCGTTTTCGCTGCCGAGTCCATAGGTAACCCAAGAGCCAAACGAAGGTCGTCCGCTTCTAGGTGAGCCGGTATACACCAACAACTCAGCCGGAGCATGATTGAATTGATCGGTATGCATGCTGTGTACAAGACACAAACGGTCCGCGACACCCTGTAGATGGGGCAAGCAGTCCGACAGCAGGACTCCAGATTGCCCCGAAGCAACAAACTTGTGCGAAGTACCAAGCAACTTTGGAACACCGGTCGTGAAAGCGAATTCCCTGCCCTTGAGCACCGAATCCGGCGCATCCTGACCGTTAAGCTCAATCAGCTTTGGCTTGTAGTCGAACAAATCCAAGTTCGGGGGAGATCCCGTCATGTGAAGGTAAATGACCCGTTTTGCCTTGGGTGCAAAATGAGGCAAGTGGACTGCCAGTGAATCAGCCGCCAGCGAGTTCTGTGAGCCCATAAGACCGGACAGCGCAAAAGCACCGAGCCCGGATGATGCCTGTCCGAGGAAATAACGACGCGTTCTGAGTGCAAGATGTTGTTCAAAAATGGAATGCATGGTTGGTGACCGATTGTGTTTTCGTCAAGGAAATTGAAGATTGAGGATCGTTTGAGTGGGGTAGGCTTCCAGCCTGTCGATCCTAACTAAGGCGTCATCAGGAACTCGTCGAGGTTCAGGACGACATTGCAAATCGTTGTCCAAGTTGCCAACTCAACCGGATCAGCGCCCGCAGGTAATGGGCCTAATGGATCGGTCGCAAGCTTTGCGGCTCGTTCTGGATTGCTAGCCAGTTCGATGCGAGACTCTTCGAACAGTCTAATGATCGCATTCAATTCTTGTTGGCTGGGATGACGCGAAAGTGCGAGCCGAAACAACAGGTCTATGCGTTGCTGGGGCGAGCCCGAGGGGAGTTCATAAATTGCTATCCGCCTTGCGAGCCCTTGAGCAGCCTCGACATAAGCGGGGTCGTTTAAGGTGACCAAAGCTTGTAAGGGAGTGTTTGTTCGGTCGCGTCTGAGCACACAGACTTCGCGATTGGGTGCGTCGAACGTGGCCATAGAGGGATAGGGATTGGAACGACGCCAGAGCGTATAAAGACCGCGGCGAAATCGATCCTCTCCTTTGCTCGCGTCCCAATCTGTTTTGCTACCGAAGGCAGCGCTCAAACCAAGCGACGGTTGGGGTGGCCGAGTCGGCGGTCCGAACATCCGTTGCGACAACATTCCTGCCGAACTTAAAGCCATATCGCGTACCTGCTCAGCGGAAACACGGAATCGTGGACCGCGGGACACGAAAACATTTTCGGGATCCTCCTCATATCGCTTCTGAGACACGTAGGACCGTTGGCGGTAAGCGGCTGACATCACGATGTTTCTGATAAAGCGTTTTGTATCCCAGCCGCTGCGAATCAAATCGCTTGCCAAATGATCCAGCAACTCAGGATTGCTTGGCAAATCACCTTGCGAGCCGAATTCTTCGCTCGTTCGAACAATGCCCACACCAAAGAAATTCTCCCAGTAACGATTGGCCAAAACGCGAGCCGTAAGCGGGTTGTCGGATTGCATCAACCATTTCGCGAACTGCAATCGATCCATCTCAGGCTTTCCACCTTCGCTACCGGATGCTTCCGGGGTCCATGCATGGAATGCGGAAGGCACTTTGGCAGTTACCAGTTCTCCGTGAAGCTTGTAGTTGCCACGCAGTTGGATGTTGGTTGCGCGGCGTTTGTCCGAGGTAAGTTCTTTGAGTATTGGAACCGTTGTCGTCGGCTTGATTTCAGCAAGTGTTTTGGCGAGTGCATCGCGAGACTTTCGAAGGGACTGTCGGCTCGGCGTTATCTTGGAGACATAATAGACATGGAGTGAACTCTGTTCCTCCGCCGATAAAGCGCCTGGATCCATCGAGAGCAATTTGGAGATCGCGGTAGGAAGACCGATCATGCGATCCGCTCTCTCGTCGGTGCTCAAGCTTATTGCAAAGCTAGCCAGGACAGCTCGTCTCGTTTGCGACTCAAACTTAATGGTTAACTGAATCGATCGATCACCGAGCAAAGGGTTGGCAAGCGTGCTTTTTCGTAGTCCATCTTGATCGATTGCAATATTGAGTTGATGGGGCTTGTCGATAGCTCCGCCAACGGCCCATCCTGACTTGGCATCTTTATCGAGAACGTTCTTGGGTGCGAATCCATCTTGCGCGTAGTCCGCATTGGCCGCCACCAACGAAATCTCAAAGGATGGTTTGATCTCGTAGGACTGGTTCGCTTTCGGCTTATCGATCGACGTTTCCCAAAGTGTCGTTCGATCCTCAGAAAGCACGAGAACTTTGGCGCCGGCAAGCCGAGCAAACAAGTCGCTATCGGTTCGGCTCCAAACGTCAACTTTATCGATCGCAGTTGTTTTCCCGAGATCGAGTTCCCACCATGGCGATGAGCTCGTTGCGGTATGTGTGGTCGATTTGTCAGTAAAAACGCCGGTCGTCTTTCCATCGATCGCAAGTTCGGCTGGACCATCGAAGGCTGTGCTGCTCTGCGAAGCTTTGCCGGTTGTTGCGACATTCGTTCCGTCTGCGAACACTTGGACTTCTGCGAGCGAAAGGATCTTGTTTTCGCCATTCAATTCGACTCGGACAAAGCGAGCTTTGACTGCATCTGTTTTTTGCGCAACCAGAGATGCCGCTACGTTGGTAATGACAAAATTCCCATCGCCGATTGCAGCGCCGCCGTTTGGCAATGAGGGGTCTGGAATACTGCGGATCTGAAGGCCCGTGATTCTCTCCAAGGGCGTATCACCATTTAACGGTAGTTCAAGGGTATACGTGTCCGTATCTGAAATAGTGTCGACCTTGAGGCTCCCGTTATCGTTGATCACGATTGGGGACTTCGATTTTGCTTTCGCGGATTCGGGTTTGATTGGTTGCCATGCAAGCGGTTTTCGAAACGGCGTTTCCCAATCGGTTTGCTCTCGTTTTAGCGCGTCATCTGGTGAGATCAACTGCATTTCGATGTTGGCAAGTTCGCTTTGAGAATCCTCTCGCTCGCGGCGTTGTTCCGGCGTGTACCAATTAAGAGTAGGGCTTTCATTGGCTCGATCGGCGTCTTCGGTTTGATTGAAGATCGCCATGACTTGGAAGTACTCTTTGTGCGAAATTGGGTCGAACTTGTGGCTGTGGCATTGGGCACAGGCCATTGTCACGCCCATCCAGACAGCCATGGTGGTATTCACTCGATCGACCACCGCGACGTTTCGGAACTCTTCGTCGTTGGTTCCGCCCTCGTTATTGGTCAATGTGTTGCGGTGAAAAGCGGTGGCGACAAGTTGTTCGTCTGTCGGGTTGGGCAATAGGTCACCTGCAAGCTGTTCGATCGTGAACTGGTCGAAGGGCATTCCTTGGTTCAGGGAACGAATGACCCAATCGCGATAAGCCCAAATGGTTCGCTGAGGATCGTCCGCATAGCCGGCCGAGTCTGCATAGCGAGCAAGGTCGAGCCACTTGCGTCCCCAATGTTCACCGAAGGCGGGAGAAGCGAGCAGTTCGTCGATACGTTGTTCGTAAGCGAGCTCGCTAAAATGAGAAACGAACGACTCTTGTTGTTCGAGTGAGGGGGGTAGACCAGTCAAGTCCAGTGACAAACGTCGCAAAAGCGTTTCAGGGTCTGCTTGATAGGATGGAGTCCAGCCTCGATCCTCGAGTTTCTTCAAAACGAGTCGATCGATGGGTGAATGTTGCCAGTTGGGGAACGAAACGGTCTCAGGTGTCGGAGCGATCGAAGTTTTGTGAATCGAATCGAACGACCAGTGCTTGGAAAAGGTAGCCCCCGAAGCGATCCAAGTTTGGATGAGCTTGGCTTCTCCTTCGGTCAGCTTCGCGCCAAAGTGAGGCGGAGGCATTCGTTCTGCTTCCTCGTTTGACGTAATTCGCCGAATCAGTTCGGACTTTTCGACATTGCCGGGAACGATGGCGATGGAGCCTGAGTCGGAGGGTGATGTGGCGGATTCAGGCAGGTCGAGTCGAAGCCCCGATTCGACGCGAGCCTCATCTGGACCGTGACATGCGAAGCATCGATTCGAGAGAATGGGCCGAATATCGGTTTTGAAATCAACCTTGGCCTTGTTTAAGTCATTATCGGCTGAATAAGTGGCCTCGAATGGACAGGCAAGTACCGCGAGGAAAACCAATGGAGAGCGGTAAAGTAAAATGTTCGTCAGCATGGGAAATGCAAGGTAGGTAACGGAGGGAAGTGTCTAGATCCTGACAGCGATTCTATTCTATCCCGGCCTTGCGCCACGTGTACTAGGAAAACGAGGTGCGGTTTGGATACATCCACAAAAAAAGGGCACTCGATTTCGAGCGCCCTTTTTTCATTTTCAACATCTTACGTTATCGTCGCCCACCTTGAAGAATCTGTTGGATTCCGAAGGTGAAGAAGGCTGCCGTACCAAAGTTCACCAACTCTTCATAACATTTATATCTTAGGATGAGAGTGTCGCCGGGCATGATCAGCGGTCGTTCGCGAGGGTCGTTGGTAGCTTTCGCGAGGTCGACCGCAATGGTTATTTGTCCGTTACAAGGCGTCCTTCTCAAGATGAATAGTTCCCCAGGTGGCACGAATGCTAGTTGAGCGAGACCACCGCCAACACCACCACCACCAGCACCCCCTTGAGTCTGCGATCCTAATCCCGTCCCGGCAACTGCCATGGCACCCAAGGCGTCGAGGTCATAGTCGCGAGGGATGAGCCATTCGCCGCCGGGAAGCAATCCGCCTGTGTAGAAGACTTCGGCCTCACGGGATTCGATATAGACCACGTCGCCTTCCTCCAAAATGATATCTTCTGGTCGGAATGCTGGAACGATGCCTGGTGGCAATCGCATCGGAATTCTGAGCAAGCTCGGATCATCCGGGATAGGTGGAGGGCAACTACAAGGATCAGGATTGGCGATGAACTGTTGGTAAAACTGCTGTATGAATGCATCTCGTTTTTTCTGATCCGCTTTGGTAGCACGCAAGATCTTGATCTCGTTTTTGGCGTTCAATCCAGGCAGACCACCGGAGGACATGAGTGCGTGGAGCACATCGTTTTGATAGGCTGGCAATTGAATCATACTTCCCGACGCACTTTGGTCAGACCCACGGTTGTACGCCCCTCTCGCTCCTCCCCCTGGCGATTGGGTTTGAGTTCCAACATCCTGTCGGACTACCACGACACTGTAGGTTCGCTCTTTCAGCATCGTTACGATCGGACGTAATCGGGCGGGATCTGTGAAAATTCTCGCGTCGAGGTAGGCTTTGCGAATGATATCCGTTACTTGTTCGAGCGTCATCCCTTTGACTTTGACCGGCTCAATGGACGGCAAAGCGATGGTACCATTTTCTTGAACAACGATTGGAAACCCTAAGGACGGGTCCAGCGTGCTTTTGTCCGTTGGCATATTGACGGGCGGTGGCGTGGGTGGCTTATCTGAATCGGTGTAGGGCAACACGCCTTCGATGTAGATACCGAGGATATCTCCCTTGTCCACCAAATATTGCCGGGGAGGCTCCTGAGTTAATCGAGAGGGATCGAGCGGGACCAAGTTATTCTTGGTCTGAGCCAAAAACTGAGGCGGCACTCGTCTCACAGGTATACCGCTGATCGGTTGCGTAATGGATGTGCAACCTATGTTTAACGCACCAGCAGCAAGCAAGCTCGTAAACGAAAGAGATTTAATCAGGCGTCGGAGAATTCGCCCAGGTCTCTTTGCTGAGTCGACGAGCGTCACTGGATTCCATTCCATAGACATAATAATTACCTCGTACGCCAATCGGCGTTGATCCTTAAAATATGCAGTGCTGATGATTTGTCTGCTATGCTTTCGCATAACGCATTTAAGACGAACGCAAGACTATTGTTGGAAGATCGATGGCATGTTTGTTGCTTCCACTTGCTCATCACTGACCGAAATTGGATATGTTCGCCCAAAATCGATTGGCTGACGATCGTTGGATTCGCGAGTCGGCATTCCATTGGGAATGGCAGATTGAGCGATCGGATACATGCCGGCAGCCGATTGGTTCAGCTTTCCGTTTGCTGCGTATTCATGTTGAATGTTGGTTGATGTTTGGAGCTGAGTCCAATTGCCAACTCCTTCTTCCTCCGCTGCTCTAGCACCGTGTGGAAATCCTGAGAACCAAGCTGCAACTCGAGCTTGCCCTTCGCACGACTGGTACTTCCATCCCCAGTACTCACGGGGTGGAAACGCAGGCGCACAACCTGCACCACCATCGGCGACGTCGGCGTAACCCGCTTTGAAGCCTGCGGAGAATTCTTTGAGATGCTTTTCGTTGCTGAAGTGATGTTTGCGAGAATGCCATGCTTTCGAGGCACCGGATCTGATGCGTTGCCCCATTATGGTAGTGTTCCAATAGCCATTGTATTGCCACTTATTGTTGAGTGCGGTGAACGCCGTACAACCCGTGAACTGAATTGTGGCCGAACCCAGGACGAATAACAAAGCGAGTCGTTTACCAGTTGCCTGGATCCAACCTTGCTTTCGACGCAACTTCGCCCGTTCAGTGAATTTGACCGACATACCGGACCCTCCAATGTAATCTTAGATTTCGGGAATTGGTTGACAATTGGCCAAGCATGCATATGGTCGGCTCAAATTCTACTCCCCGTTGGTGGGTATCGACCAACACCGTGTTTCGAATTTAATGAATGTTAGGGCAACAACCACTTTGCCCATTGAATCTGTTAAAACGAAAGCAACTATTGTCGCATTTGCAGCGCCAGCATTCTTTGCTAGCAACCGCAGATACTGCGATTGAGTTCGAAACCGCTCGGAGTTTGACCTTGTCGTTATTACACTGTCAGTTCGGTTACGAACAATTCCTCGATGATTTTTTTGGAAAAATGCCAAGTCACAGTCGTTACCGCGGGTCGCCCCGAAATTCAGGTCCAAAATCGGCAGGTTCGAATTCCAGGCAAAGCCGACTTCGGAGCGTGGACGTATCCGCTTGGAGCTTGAGATGCTTCGTTCTGTTGCTTGTCTCGGCCGTACCGTGGTATTTTGGATGTGCAACTTGGCATGGGCAATACTTTCTTTTTGCGGCATCAATCGTACTAGCATTCTTGATTGCTGTGCATTGTTTGGTCAGCGCTGCGAGCAAATCGGGAGACTGCCGTGTTCCTTGGTTGACATGGCTTTTCTTTGCGTTCGGTCTATTCGCATTTGGTCAGTCTTTACCCGTATTTTCGTGGCAGGGCGACGGATATGCTCCTCCATCGGTTCATTTGCAAAAATGGGCGTTAGGCATCTCCCGTGCACCTAATGCGATTGAGAAGGACATATTGACAAAAACTGCCGTCAGCGACAACGCATCGAGTTCGAATGACCTACCGTGTGATCTTAAGAACATTCCAGCAGGAGACCAGACTCTTTCAATCAGTGTCGAGCCGCTCCACACCAGGGCTGCATTTCCATCGCTTCTACTCTGCGGAATGTTGGTTTGGGTAGGACGAATGGTATTTTCAGAACCGAACAAACAATTGTGGCTTTTCGGCGCATTGACTTTGATCGGTGTTACCATTGCATTTGTCGGAATTCAAGGTGCCATCTCTTACAAGGTTGAGAATTTCTTAGGACTTAGAACTGGAAACTCCTACGCCACTTTCGTGTCGAAAAATTCAGCCGGCGGATACCTAAACGTCGGCATCGCAGGGTGCCTCGGGTTGCTTGGATGGACCTTGCTCAATACACAACGGACTACCAATGATGTTCGCTACCGATTTCCTGACTCAACGCTCCTGTTAAAGATTCGTGGAGCAGCCGAGGATCTGTTGGCGGACTTGAACACACCGCAAATCGCGTCGACGCTTTGTTTAGTAACAATCGTTTCATCGCTTATGATTAGTCGTTGCCGAGGTGCGGTTGTGAGCGCGCTGGCAGCCACGGTAGCGGCGGCTGTTATCGCGAATACCAAGGACAAAAGCCGGGGTAGTTTCACGACCGTTGTTGCGATTACTGCCGCGACCGTTGCTTGCTTGATTGGATTCCAGCTTGACGATCAAGCGTACGCAAGAATAGAAAGTCTGACAGAAATCGACTTTGAAAAAGAGTTTCGACAAGGCCGGGCTTACATCTGGTCGATCGCTTGGAAAGCGGCACAATTTTTTGGTTGGTGCGGCAGTGGGCTTGGCACCTTTCATTTTGCTTATCTGCCTTTCCAAGAACCCTCATCCCCTGTTTGGTTTTATCACGCAGAGAGTGTTTACGCACAGTGTGCGGTAGAAATGGGTTTCCTCGGCATCGCTTCGATGATTTTCGCACTTATCGCGATTTTGATTGGAATTCAGAGAAAAATCCCCGCAGAGAACTGGGGAGCCTCATTTCCAAGCAAACTGGCCGGATCTTATCTTGTAATTAGCCAAGCCCTTCATTCCTTCGTAGATTTCGCGATCATTTTGCCAGCTCTGTTTGTGCCCGCTTGCTTATTGATTGGATCGGTTCAGGGCGCACTTGCAAGGGCTGCAATTCCGTCGGCCGCAAAACGGGCAACGAGCAGATCATCCCGAAGCCGCCCAGAATTCGCTCCTGCTCAATCCCAGGCGTGGATTAGAAACGGGCTCATAGGTATTTTGCTATCGGCTTCCGTCGGCATCGGAATCTATTGCGCATTGGGTTCGGTACTATCTTTGTCACTCTCAGAATCGTTGGTGGCGAAGACGAAAGAACTCGATGCTGTGCCACTGAAGGATGCAGTGCCACTCAGGAATGAATCGCCGGATCGTGTGCGTGAGCTCGCCTCGATTTGGTCGTCCAAAGAACAAAATATTGCCAATAACCCAATCGCCATGCGATTGATTGCGGACGGAATAATCCAAGATTACCAGATGAGCCAATTCAAATTGATTGACGTCCCTCCTGAAAGTACAGGGGCAACGGAGTGGGCGAATACCTCACCGCTTCTCTTACATTTAGTTTTAGCGCATCTAAAGAATCTTAAGGATCAAGAGCAATTTGATGAGGCCAAAAAGGTGACACGAAAGATTGTGGAACAATTTAGTAAAGAGGAAGACGATGAGAAAGCCAAGGAGGGCTATGAGAAAGCGCTCGGGCAACTCGAAAAGGCTGCGGACTTGTATGCGCGTGGACAGGCAAAATCTCCACTTGACTGGCGTTTGGCATTCGGGCGAACTTTTTCCAACATGACTTGCACAACTGAGGAACTTGCGGTTTTGCTTCCCGCCGTTAATCAGTTGACGCGTCACAATTCGCAACTCTTACTGACGAATGCGTTGATATTTGGCCATCAACTTGAATCAAAGCAACTTGAGGATATTCGAATCCAGGCCATGAAGTCAAATCCCGCAAGCTACATGAATGTTGCCATGGTGATTGCAAGCGAACAAAAGGACGGAGAAATATCGATTGACCTTTTCCCACAGCGCTACGATGTGATGCAGGACTTGGCAACGCGAGTCTTCAAAGAGGACAAGTTTCCGGAAACGTACCGACTTTTGTGGGAGAGGTATTCGGACTTGATTGTGAAAGCTCCAATGAGGAGATTTCTCAAAGAAGTCATGCTGGCGGACGCATCTAGAGCTTTAGGCGATTCCGATGCAGAGTTAGAGCACTTACGGGAAGCGAGAAAACTGGAAAAAACCAACGTCAAGTTAATATGTCGCTTGGCTCGCAAATATCTAGAAATCGCGGACGTTTCTGAAGCGGAAAGCCTATGGAAAGAAGCCAGAGGACTGGCTCCCGCTGAACAAGAGGTCAAAGACCTTGGACAGCGAATCATGACGCTTTTAGCTGTGCCTTAGATGCCCCGCCGCTCGCCTGCTACCAGCGAACGCGTCGAAGAAACGTGGTTTTCTTTGGATTCAGGTTCAACGAAATTTGTTTATGGGACGAAAAATCTAGAGGACCGTAACCCACCCCGCCCACATTTGGTGATTTTCTGGCTAGATCATGATCTTTCACTGGAATGATTCGCCGGGTCGCCTAAGATATAACAATTGTTTAGCAACTCCCTAGTCCAACCTTAAGATTTCGCAATGGACGCCATTAGACCTTCCCAAGATAGCCCAGGCAACCCGACTTTCACGCCGCAATCTGGGCCTGCAAGTCCCGACTTGGTCAAAACACTCTTAAGATGGAAATGGTTGCCTATCCTTGGCTCGTTAGTCGGCGCAACAGTTGGTTTCCTATACTGGGGTCAATTGCCCGAGAAGTACAAGGCGGTCGCACAGATCCAAGTCGTTTCTCCAAACGCAATGGTTCCGATTTCTCAGACATATAGTCAACAAATGGAATCAAAATCGCGGAGCGACGAGCTGGCAGTCCTCAAAAGTTCGGCCGTTTTGAAAAAGGCTGTTGAATTGGGTCGCTTGACTCAGCACCGAAAACTTTCAGGAAGGTCCGATGATGACATTGTTCGATGGTTGTTAACACCCAAACTTCTGGAAGCCAAGCTCGGTTCGAATGACCTCAATAGCGATATACTTAGAATCGGCGTAACAACGAACGATGCGGAACTATCGGGTGACGTCGTCCAGGCGGTGGTAAGTGGCTACGAGCAATTCGTAACGGGAAATCTTAAAACCTATACCGAAGAAGCCGTTACTGCGTTGACGAAGTTGAGCGACAAATACGAGGTGAGCCGAAAGAAGGCAAACGAAGAAGCTAGCAAAATCAACAAGAATAACAACTTGATTTTCAAGAACGGGAAGCTTCACGATCCGGTAGCCGATACCGTTTTGGATATCAATGAAAAATTGCGTGTGATCGATGGGAAACGACGCAGTATCGAAGCGGTACTAAAACAAGTTGAAGATGGCAAAGCGGCGAAACGACCAGTTGAGCAGTTGCTTCGTTTGGTAATTTCCGCGACAGACGATTCGGGATTCAAGGACGATAGTGGCCTAAAGTCTCAACAAGACTACATTAGGAGCCAGACAAATATGGTCGAGCTCTTTGAACAGGATAAAGTCATCCCACTGCGGTCGCAACTTTTGCTTTTGAATGAGCAATTCTTCGGCGATTCGCACCCGAGCGTAGTGGTTGTTAAACAACGATTGGCGAATTTGGAAACCGAACTTGCGAGACAGAAAGCCCGACTCAAAGTTAACGAAGAAGAGTTCGGGTCCAACAAAGTCGATATTCCCACACTCGAGGGTCGTTTGAATATTGCTTGCGGATCGTCGGAGGAGTTGTTGCAGAAGCTGAAATTTGAGCAGAATGAGTATCTTAACGAACTGGAGTCGCTTCGTCCTCGGATGCAAGAGAACGCAGCCAGTATCAGCGCCTATGCTCTTAGCTTAGCGGACCTTGAGGCTCTAAGTGAATTTTCAACTCAAATCACGGAAAGCCTAACGAAGATTAACCTTGGATCGGATATTGGTAGAAAGACCGTGGTCAAGCTCGATATGCCAACAATCGGCTTGTTCGATGGCCCCCATTGGTATCAGTTCGTTGGAATTGGTGGATTGTTCGGCTTCGCATGTTTCGCAGGGTTGGCTTACTTGCTAGAGTTGGCGGATCGATCCTATCGCAACCCGGATGAAATCTCGACGGACTTGGGAATGCCAATACTCGGACATGTGCCACTTGCCGTCATTTCGCGATCAGATCGAATCGATGAAAAGGTGGATAGCTCCATTGTCACATTGCACAAAAACCAGGCCCCAATCAGCGAAGCATTCCGCGGTATCCGAACGGCCTTGTTCTTTTCTTGCCAACAGAACGGTGTCAAAGTACTTCAGGTTACAAGCCCAGTTCCCGGTGACGGAAAATCAACCATTGCGGCTAACATTGCCGTGTCCATCGCTCAATCAGGCCGACGAGTATGCCTCGTGGATTGCGACTTTCGACGTCCCCGTGTCGCGAAGATTTTTGGTCTCGCAGCGGACACTGGATTCGTTCAGGTGATCGGCGGTAAGGTCGAATTACGGGATGCGATTCAGCAAACGACGGTCGAGAATCTTTCAGCCCTGACTTGTGGACGGCGACCTGGCAATCCTGCTGAGCTGCTATCTAGCGAATTGTTTGGTGACTTGGTCTCGGAATTGAGAGGTCTATTCGATTTCGTCATTATCGATACTCCACCCATGCTCGCGGTAAGCGATCCTGCCAACGTGGCCAGCCACGTGGACGGTGTCCTTCTTGCAATCCGATTGCGACGCAATTTGCGGCCAATTGCATCGCGTGCGGCTCAAATGCTCCATGCCATCAATGCAAACATGGTTGGTGTGGTGGTCAACGGTATCGGCGTTGGCGGCAATTCTTATGGTTACGGTGGTTACCGCTACGACAACTACAGCAGCGGACGCGGAGCAGGATATGGCAAGAGCGGATTCGGTGGGTATGGTTATGGCTCAACCTATCAGTACGGAGGCTACTACGGTGGCAATTCTCATGGAAATGACTACTTTCAAGATTCTGTTCCGAAGTCATCGCCGAAGAAGCTAGAAGTCAAGTCTTAATTCCACATTCCCAAGAGCTCATGTGTCTCGAGTTTGTGTCATAAACGTGGTTGGTCTAACGCCAGATCTGCTGCAGCATGCGCCGAACATACGCCAATTGGGTGCGGCTGTATCTTGGACGGCTCCCTACCCAGCAGTAACGTGCACATCTCAAGCCACCATGTTGACTGGATTGCCGCCGAGTCAGCATGGCGTGGTCGGCAATGGATGGTACTTTCGAGATACCGCAGAGATCCGGTTTTGGCAGCAAGCCAACAGCCTGATTCAATCGAGGCAATTGTTATATGAGGGCATCGAAACAGCCAAGCTTTTTTGGTGGTTCAACCAACATGCGCCCGTCCGGTGGAGCGTGACGCCCAAGCCGCATTATGGATGTGACGGCTCGAAAGTATTCGACGTCCTCGACAAGACCGATTGCGAACTTACAAAAAACCTCGGCCCCTTTCCCTTTTTTTCGTTCTGGGGGCCTCACGCTGGTTTGCCAGCTACAGAATGGATTGCGAAAGCCACCGCCTTGGTTCTGAGGAAGAACGCTCCTGAACTGACTCTCGCCTATTTGCCACACCTCGACTACGACTTTCAACGGCTCGCGGCACCTGATGTGGCTAGGGTGGAGGAAGTAGATCGATGTGCGGCTATTGTTATCGAAGCAGCTCAATCCATCAACGCGATCCCTATCGTTGTTTCGGAATATGGCCTTGTTCCCGTGAGCAAGTCCGTGTCGATAAACCGAGCGTTGCGGCAAGCAGGTTTACTGGCGGTCAGAAACGGTCCGTTTGGCGAAGTGATGTTGCCGGGCGACTCGGAAGCGTTCGCGGTGGTCGATCACCAAGTGGCACATCTTTATGTTCGTGACCACGCCAGAAGGGCTGAAATTCAGAAATTCGTGCAGTCGCTCGACGGTGTTGCCTCGGTTGTTCACCCAAGCGAACTCGATCTCGATCATCCTCGAAGCGGCGAATGGATTGTTTTGGCCGAGGAAAACGCTTGGTTTAACTACTATTACTGGCTGAACGATTCGCATGCCCCGGACTTCGCGAAAACGGTCGATATCCACCGAAAGCCAGGCTACGATCCGGTCGAGTTGTTTATGTCATCCAAAATTCGAGCTGCCTATCGCCTTGCTCAGAAGAAATTGGGATTTCGTTACAAAATGGACGTGATTCCGCTGGACGCAAGCTTGGTACAAGGAAGTCATGGCCTCAGACCCACTCCTGGACAAGGGCCGCTGATTATTGGTCCAAATGCACCCGGAAACATGCTGCTTTTTAAGGACTACGTGAGACAGTTGATCGGCAGATAAACCCCAAGGACAGCTCGTTATTCAAAATAAGGCACTTTCCTTTTTGCCTGCTAGTGCTGTGACGCTAACGCGATAGAATTCTAGATCACTCGAACAGCTCGCACGTTTGCAAAAGACCATCACAACCCGGGAAAGTCACGATCAATGAATGACGAAACGATTCAACGTATTCACACAACGTACGGAATCGAAAATTGGTCGGCTGGATACTTCGACGTCAATAACAAGGGTAACGTAATTGCTCGTCCGAACGCTCAGGACCCACGCTATGTCGATCTCAAGCAGTTAATCGATCATCTGGTCCGAGACAAAAAGCTTCAACTCCCTATCTTGCTTAGATTTCCGCAAATATTGACCAACCAACTCAGGACGCTGACGAAAGCATACAGCGACGCAATCCAACAATTTGACTACGACGGTAAACACTATCCGGTGTTTCCAATGAAGGTGAATCCTCGTCGTGAAGTCGTCGAGGAATTCCTAAAGGAGAGTGATCGATGTAGGGTCGGGCTGGAATGCGGTTCGAAGCCGGAGCTTTACGCTGCGGTTGCACAAGAACAAACTCCAGAGTCTTTGCTCATTTGCAATGGTTTTAAAGACGAGGCGTTTTGCAAGTTAGCATCCTTGGCAGTCCAATCGGGTAAGCGTGTTGTCATTGTTGTCGAAAAGCTCAACGAGCTCAAAATGCTCTTGCGAGTCGCGAGCGATGTGGGTGTTTGTCCATGGATCGGACTGAGGGCAAAACTTTACTCGCGCGGCTCGGGAAAATGGGCTAGTTCCGGCGGTGACTCAGCCAAATTCGGGTTAACGACCTCTGAAATTATCCAATGCGTTCGATTGCTCCGCGAAAACAAAATGGAACACAATTTCAAACTTCTGCACTTCCACATCGGCTCACAAATTACCGACATCAAACGCGTTAAGAATGCCATGAAGGAGGCGGCTCGTGTTTATGCGAAGATTCGCCAAACCGGATTAAACGTGGACTTTCTCGACATCGGCGGCGGATTGGGAGTCGATTACGACGGGTCGAAAACCCGTTTTGAATCCTCCATGAATTACACCGTCCAAGAGTTTGCGAACGATGTCGTCTACACGGTCAAAAATGTTTGTGATGAAGAGAATGTACCGCACCCAAACTTAGTCACTGAGAGCGGACGCATGATGACTGCCTACCATACGGTCTTGGTCGTTTCGATCCGAGAGGAGATTGAAACGTTTGCAGACGATCAACCGGAAATTGAGATCGATGGCGATGATCCGCAAGTCATCACGGAATTGAAGGGGCTTTGCGATGAGATCAATGGGAAAAATTACGTCGAATACTATCATGATGCTGTCGAACACAAAGATGAACTTCATACCCAATTCAATCTAGGCTTGATCTCCCTCGAGGATCGAGCCAAAGGGGAAGTACTCTATTGGGAAGTCTGCGCTCGGGCGCTCAAAGAGTCCGAACTGGCTCGCGTTCCTAACGAGGAATTCGAAGATGTTAAGCGAGTGCTTGCCGCAAAGTATCTTTGCAATTTTTCGCTATTCCGGTCCGCTCCGGATTCATGGGCGATCGGTCAGTTGTTTCCGGTCATCCCGCTTCATCGACTTCAAGAATCGAAAGTCGACTTTGCGACATTGGTGGACGTAACTTGCGATTCCGACGGAAAAATTGACAAGTTCGTGGACCAGAAAGATGTAAAAGAAACGCTGGAATTGCCGGAGTGGCGAGAAAACGAAGAGTATTACCTCGGCCTGTTTCTGCTTGGAGCCTATCAAGAGGTAATGGGTTCGTGCCACAACTTATTTGGCGTCCCCAACGAAGCCCAGGTGTTCATGGAGTCGGATGGTCGGTTCCATGTTTCCAAGATCGTTCAAGGCAGCCGCATTGTCGATATGGTTACTTCAGTACGTTACGAATCCCAACATCTTCAAGACGCGTTTGCAAACCGCATGCGTCAATTGGTTGCGGCTGGCTCTTGCGATGGCGACAAGGCTCAAGAACTGATCGATCAGTACAACGCGGCTGCGCATTGGACGACCTACTTGGACTAGCCACCTTATTTTCGCATGACTATTCGAAACAGGAAAGCATCGTCAAAGTGCGTTTCATCGGTAAGCGTACGGAACTCCACGTTGCGATCAAATAGGTAACCAAACTCCCAGGCGGACACGTTTCCGTTCGCTTTGCTTCGTTCTAAGCCAACGACCAATTGGAGATCGCGGTATGTCATCACGTCGTTGTCGCTGTTTGGAAACTCGATCTCCCAAGTTCCGCCTCCCAGCCGACCGGCAACATACAGCTTGCGAGATTGATCCAATGTGTAATCAATTCTAGGGCGAGGAAACACAAGATCGAATCGCATGCTCTCCATCGATTTTGGTCGCCACGAAAGACCCATGACAGGCAGCAGCTTGATGTCGTCACGACTCAAATAGTCGACACCAAAGACCACATCTATTTCTGGAGTATAGTGAAGCATTCCGACTGCATGGCCCGGGAACCGCACACCATTGCGAGCGCTACCTTCAAAGTCGGCAAATATGCCAATCGTAGTCGCCAAATCATAGCTCATTACATCCTGAATCCGTCCTCGAGTTTGGTATCCTAATGAGAAGTCAAACAATCTCGGCGGCAAAGCCACGGCGTTGGGACCGGACAAAAGATGAATGTTGATGGCAGTCGAAAAACCAGAGCGATAGCCTCGTTTTTGGTAGGGGTCCGATCCGAGCGACAGCCAGCCAAATTGATCTCCGTCGCCAGGAATATATTCAAACCAGTTTGCATTGGTCCGGTAATTTGCGTAAGGCTCTTGAGAAAAATAAATTAGATTTGGGAGCTTGAACTGGTTTGCTTGTGATTCAGGATCAAAACCCAAAGGAAATTCCGTCAGAAATTCAGATTCGGTGTTTGTCCCTTCAATCTCTCGAACCATGCCTGGGTCGCCGACTGCGCCTTCGATGGAAACAAGTTTGCCCAAGCTGCGTACACGGGGCAAACCATCTGGGCTGCCTGTCGGTTGAGGAATCGCAAAAGACTCATAACTCTCGTGAGGCATCTCTTGGGCGTGGGTCCAGGAACAAGTGATCGCGAGGCAAATCGACCCGTAGAAAAACGAAAGCCCCCAAAACCATAATTTTGGCTGAGTCAATTGTTTGGAATATTCCGTCATTCGGTACCTCTTGGGTAAACTATCGGGTTTGGGCGTAGCTTTCTAGAGACATTCTGTAGCGAGTAAAGTAGGACGACACCTTGAAAGCTAGCGTTATGCGGAATACAACAGAGGCTAAATTGATAGGTAATGGAGGAGCATTCGCCCGGACAGGACGTTTGCTCCATTACGGTTTCCCCCACTATTGAATTGTGAGCTACGGAATGTCTGGTACAGGTTTGGATGAAGGAATGGTCTCCACGGACAACGTTGCGAAGGTCTTGAGCCAAGCTCTGGATGCCGGCGATGGTCTGCTGCGGTTGACGCCGACATGGGTTCCTCGCAGTTTTCTTCATCCTGGCCGACGGATTAAACTCTTCCCAGGTGACCTATATGCATTTGGCGCCAACCGAGGCGGCATTGACGAGCGTTGGTTTTCAAGCACGACTCAAGCGGCCAATGAGGGGCGTGTATGGCACGAAGGGCTTAGTTTTTGCCTGTTCGAGGGAAAGAAGTTTCTGCTGAAAGATGCAGTGGCGGAACAGGGAGCGAAATTGGTGGGAGACCCCATCTTCAAGAAATATTCTCGCTGGCCCGTGTATTCCAAATTCTTCGACAACATGGGTCCGATCCCGCATCACATGCATCAGTCTCAGAAAGATGCCCAACTGGTCGGTCAGGAAGGCAAACCGGAAAGTTATTATTTCCCACCTCAATACAACAACGTGGACAACAATTTCTCTTACACGTTTATGGGCCTGGAGCCCGGCACGACGAAACAAGATCTTCGCCGTTGTCTTGAAAATTGGAACAAAGGGGACAACGGCATCCTCGACCTGTCGCGAGCGTACAGGCTCAAGCGTGGAACCGGCTGGTTGATTCCGCCAGGAGTTTTGCACGCTCCGGGTTCGTTGTGCACTTATGAACCACAATGGGGCAGCGACGTGTTCGGCATGTATCAATCGATCGTGGAAGGACGCTATGTTCCCTGGTCTCTGCTCGTCAAAGACATGCCACCTGAAAAACATCAAGACTTGGATTTCATCATTGGTCAGTTGGATTGGGACAAGAACGTAGACACTCACTTCAAGGACAGCAACTACATAGAACCAATCGTTGACCCGATCAAGAGCGGCGATGGATACACGGACAGGTGGATTGTCTACGGCTCCATCGACAACGCACAGCTCTTTAGTGCAAAGGAACTCACTGTCGAACCGGGCGCGAAATGCATCCTAAAAGACAACGCTGCGAGCGGTTGGATAACCGTCCAGGGCAAGGGGCGGATCGGCAAGCTCGCTCTACAAACGCCTGCCATGATTCGATTTGGCCAAAACACCGAGGACGAAGTTTTCATAAGCTACGACATCTCGGCCCGCGGAGTGGAAATCGAGAATACGGGAAGCGAACCGCTTGTTGGGCTTCGCTATTTTGGCCCCGATGCGCATGCGAATATGCCCAAGAATGGAGCTTGGAAGAACCAAGCGTGAGAGCCCTTTATTTGCAAGTCAACCAACCCATAAACCGGAGCTAAAATGTCAGTAAAATCCTCCCCAAAACTCCACAATGCCATGTGGCCAGGCCTAGTCGGTAAAGGTGACGGTCCCGGCCAAGAACCACCGATCAGTCTCGAGCGAATGCTTGAACTGACCGCGGCAGCTAACGTGAACGGCCAGAAATTTGATGGTATCGATTATTTTCTCTTTTTCCCACACACCGATCCGAATGCGAGCGACTCGGAACTGACTCGCATTGCCGATTTAATTGCGAGTCACGGTTTCGCGGTTGGCTCGCTGGTGGCCCCGGTTTGGCCGGGAACAGTGGGGGATTCCGCCATGGGAAATTCGGAGTCGCGAGAAAAATTTCTAACGGCCGTTCGAATGGCATGCCGAATCGCTGGTATCTTCGAAAAGCATGGCATTCGCAAATATGGGGTGATTCGAGTCGACAGCGCAGAGTTCGGAATCGAAAAATGGCGGCAAGATAAAAAGGCCAACACTCAAACCATCATCGATACGTTTAAGGAAGCCGCCAAGATTGCAAAAGATCACGGGCAACGCCTAGCCGCAGAAGGTGAAATCTGCTGGGCGGGCATGCATAGTTGGCGCGATATGCTCGACGTACTCGAGGGTGTCGGTATGCCGGATGCATTCGGGTTCCAAGCCGATATGGCTCACACCTATCTCTACTTGATGGGTTATAACGCACCAGAATATGCCCTATTGCACGACGGATATACGGAGTCCGAGTTCTACGCAGCCTACGAAAAAATGACGGACAAACTCAGGCCTTGGACTATCGACTTCCACGTCGCTCAAAACGATGGTAATGTCCATGGCGCGGGTGACCATGATAAAACGGGCAAGCACTGTCCTGCCGACGATCCAAACGGCAAACTCGATATTGTGCGTTGCGCAGGGTATTGGCTCAAGGATGCTGCCTCGCGAGGAATCAAGCACATTTGCTGGGATGGATGCATGTTCCCAAATGCGATGCTCGAGAAACCCGATACCTGGAACCAGATCTTAGACAAAATGATCCAAGTGCGAAACGCGCACGGCTGGTAACGATTTTATTTGGCTTTTCTTTCCGGCAGCCTTTCTCTGAGAGGCTTGGAAACTCGGCAACCTTAACAACCAAACAAAACAACACAACGCAAGAACAAAAATGAAAGAACTACGCATTGGAATGATAGGCTATGGGTTTATGGGCAAAGCTCACTCAAACGCGTACGCCCAAGCAAACCATTTTTTTCCCAGCCAAACCAAGCCCGTATTAAAGGCACTTTGCGCCCGTAATGCGGACAAGGCGCAGTCATTCGCAAACAACTGGGGTTATGAATCGATCGAGACCGACTGGCGGAAAATGTTGCAACGCAAAGATATCGATGCTGTCGATATCTGCACTCCCAACAACATCCATAAAGAGATTGCGATCGAAGCCGCAAAGGCCGGCAAGATGATTCTGTGCGAAAAGCCTTTGGCGATGAACGCAACCGAAGGGGAAGAGATGTGCCAAGCGGTGGAGAAAGCCGGAGTCGCCAACATGGTTTGGTACAACTACCGACGCGTTCCAGCCGTTACCTTGGCAAAACAAATTATCGATTCAGGAAAGCTTGGACGCATCTTTCACTATCGTGCCAACTTCCTACAAGACTGGACGATCAACGCGGATGTTCCACAAGGTGGCGCAGGAACATGGCGATTGGATGCTGAGGCCGCTGGTAGCGGAGTCACAGGGGACCTGTTGGCGCATTGCATCGACACAGCCTTGTGGCTCAACGGATCAATCCAGGACGTTTCCGCGATGACCGAAACTTTCGTGAAGGAACGCGTTCATTCCGAAACGGGGTTGAAGCAACCCGTTTCGATTGATGATGCTTGCACGTTTTTTTGCCACTTTGAGAACGGTTCACTTGGATTGTTCGAGTCAACGCGTTACGCCCGTGGACACAAGGCACTCTATACGCTTGAGATCAATGGCGAGCACGCAAGCATTGCGTGGGATCTGCATGATCTGCATAGGCTCAAGTACTTCGATCATGCCGATGAGTCCATTGTTCGAGGTTGGAGGAGTATTCACGTATCGGACGGAAACCAACCTTACATGGGAAATTGGTGGGTGCCAGGCTTGCAGATCGGCTATGAGCATTCGTTCATTCACCAAGTGGCAGATTTCCTAAAGAGTCTAGAAACGGGCGAGCCCGCTCACCCTACTTTCCGCGATGCTTTGGAAACGCAAAAAGTCTGTGATGCGGTCCTCGATAGCGCCAAGAAACGCCAGTGGGCTTCGGTTGATTCGTATTGATTCCATGCCATCTCAGTATTGTATAGGAATCGATTTAGGAACGACCAATTCGGTACTGGCGTTCGCGCCTATCGACGAAGAGGAACCGTTGATTGCCGTTCTGCCGATCCCACAGCTCGTTGCCCCGGGAACCATAGAACGAAAGCTCTCTTTACCATCGTTTTTGTACCTTGCGGCAACGTTGGAGGACCCTGCTTTCCATTTGCAGGGTATTCGAAGCAGCATGGGAATTGTTGGTGAGTACGCAAGACGTGTTGCAAGTGAACAACCGGATCGAGTTGTTGCGGCCGCCAAAAGCTGGTTATGCAATACGCGAATCGACAGGCAATCGCCAATCCTACCTTGGGAATCGGATGCGGAGGTTTCGCTGGTTTCACCGGTGGCAGCAACAACGGCCTACTTGATGCACCTCGTGGACGCATGGCATTTGGAGTTTTTGGACGCACCATTCTCGGAGCAGCAAGTTGTTCTTACCGTGCCAGCGTCGTTCGATTTAGTCGCTCGCGAGTTAACACGACAAGCAGCCATGGCTGCGGGATTTCCGTCGGACTTTGTCTTTTTGGAAGAGCCGCAAGCAGCGTTGACCAATTGGATTCATGCTCACGGCCAACATTGGCGAAAATCCTTGCATGAACAGGATGTATTGTTGGTTTGCGATGTGGGAGGTGGAACAACCGATTTGACTCTGGTCCAAGTTCAAAGCGAGAATGGGGAGCTTATCTTGAATCGTTTAGCCGTAGGCAATCATCTGCTTATCGGCGGCGACAATATGGACCTGACACTGGCTCACATGGCTTCAACGCTTTTCGCGGAGAAGGGGACAAATCTAAACGCATGGCAATCTGTTTCGCTTTGGCATTCCTGTCGCCTCGCCAAGGAAAAACTTCTCAAGGGCGAAACTTCGCCGGATTCTTACCCGTTAAGTGTTCTCGGTCGTGGGAGCAAGTTGATTGGCGGGACGGTGTCGATTGAGTTGCCGAAGGTACTGGTAGAATCCACCCTGATGGATGGCTTTTTTCCGATCGTGAAGAAAGAGGACAAGCCTCTTCGCGATTCGGCTAGCGGCTTTCAAGAGTTGGGATTGCCTTTTGAATCCGACACAGCCATTACCAAACACATCGCTGCGTTTCTTGCCGATCACTTACCATCCTATGATGAAAAGCCGATGCGATTGACGCATTTATTGTTGAACGGTGGTGTCTTCAACGCCGATGCGTTTCGCGCACGCTTGTTGAATACAATTTCTTCATGGAACGATGATAAAAAAGAGCCGACGGTACTCGGTGGCGTCGAGGATTTGGATCATGCCGTCGCTTGCGGGGCCGCTTACTATGCGTGGGCAAAACGGCATGGTGGCATTCGCATACGCGGAGGCACAGCCCGCAGCTACTACATAGGAATCGAAAGCTCGGGGCCTGCGATCCCAGGGATGGCTCGACCGCTACAAGCGTTATGTGTCGTTCCCCAAGGAATGGAGGAAGGTACTCAAGTCGACGTGGCCAGCAGGGAAGTCGGCCTCAAAATAGGACAGCGAGCACGATTTCGATTCTTTTCAAGCACGGTTCGCAAACAAGATAAACCAGGCACCTATCTGCGTACCTGGGATCAAGATGAATTGCTTGAAACATCCCCACTCGAAGTAGAATTATCGGGTAGCGACGGAGAGCAAATCATTCCAGTGCGATTTCAAAGCAAGATAACCGAGCTTGGTGTCTTTGAATTGTGGTGCAAGTGCACGCGAAACGATCAGAATTGGAAGCTCGAACTCAACATTCGCGAATAGCCAAACGCACCATCTGGCCATGCACGCCGCTGGGGTCGTTTAAGTGTCTAACGTCGCAAACGAAGGTGTATTCGGATCATTCGCATGTCCCATTTTCTTGACTGAATTTGGATCTGCGGGCTTCTTCTTGAACAAACCACTTAAATCATCTAGGTACGTGTACAAGACGGGTACAGCTAGCAACGTCAACAACAGTGATAGCGTTTGCCCACCCGATGCGAGGACCGCAATCGAACGGCGTTCTTCCGCGCCAGGTCCGTTTGCTACGAGCAACGGCAGCAAGCCAGCGACGAACGAAATCGTTGTCATCAAAATCGGTCTCAATCGATCGCGGTTGGCTTGCAGAATCGCTTGCTCTCGTTCCACTCCTTTGCGTCGCAACGCGTTCGTGCAGTCCACTTGCAAGATCGCGGCTTTCTTGACAACACCGAACAACACGAGAACGCCAAGGGCTGAGTACACGTTGAGCGTTTCGTTTCCCCAATACAAACTAATCAATCCAAAAGGTACTGAAAGAGGCAGCGTAAAGAGAATCGTAAACGGATGGGCAAGGTGCTCGAATTGAGCCGCAAGTACGATGTACATAAAAATGAAGCTGAGCACGAACGTCCATCGAAACTCGCTCAATGTCCGCTCCAATTCCTTTCCACGACCGAGCACTCGCGTTTCGAAACCCGGCGGCACCCCCACTTCCACCGCCAAAGCCCGTAACGCTTGGATTCGGTCCGCCAATGCGTAACCAGGTGCGATATTGGCTCGAATCGAAACCATGCGTTGCCGATCCAGTCGATCGATGCGAGCAGATGCATCGCCAAAACTAAATCGAACCACGTTGTCGATCCGCGTCAAATTGGTCTTGCTCGGCAGCGGTATTCCAGTTTGATTACCCGCAATGGAAATGGGGCGACCCGCGGCTGGATTGGTCCGGACGTAAAGCTGCGAAATCGAATCGACATCACGTCGATCAACGCCCACCAACCGCAATTCAACATCGTAGGCATCATCCACACTCGAGTCTCGGTAACGAGACACGCGATCGTCACCTCCGACCGCAATCCTCAATGTATCCGCGATTTCTTGAACTGAAACTCCCAAGGCTGCTGCTCGCTCCCTATCAATCGTGACGAGCAATTCCGGTTTGTCTAAACGCAAGGTGGTATCTACGTCCACAATGCCCGGCAGCTCTATTGCTTTTTTTCTGAGTCGTTCGCTGAAGGCGGACAGCTCTTGAATGTCAGGACCGGTTATCGAAAAATCGATGTCAACATTTGCACCTTGCCTAAGTGAGGTTAAGTTTCGGATTGAGACTCGTACATCTGGGATGGATTTGAGCAGTTTCCGAATCTCGGTCATCTTTTGTTGTTGACTGAAGTTGCCTTCGAAGGCCTTGCTCGGCCGTCCTTGAATCGTTTCGAAAAATAGCCGTTCTAGCGAGAATGAGCGTTTTGGCGAGTCGGTCAAGCGAACAAATACGCTTCCGCTGTTGACACCGCCAAACCCACGCGTGCCAATCGACGACAGGATCAACTCGACGCCCTCGACCGATTTTACAATCTCTTCGATTCGTCTGAGCGCCCCATTCATCGATAAAACAGTTGCCCCTTCTTTGGCGTTGGCGCTGATTTCGAACTCGGACTCGTCAACATTGGTCGGAATGTAGTCTTGTCGAACCCAACCATAAAGCGGGATATTTGCGAGGACGGTCGCAATGCATAATAGCAAAGTCAAAAATCGGTATTTGAGTGCGAGTCGAAGCGAAGCCATGTATGCGACCTCGATCCAGTGATAAAAGCCGCTTTGCCGAGATGTCTTCGCATGTGTTCCTCGATCGTCTACTTTCTTTGGCTTTAGCAAAATGCTACACATCATGGGTGTCAACGAAAAACTGATCACCATGGAAACCAATATCGCAACCGTCGCCGTCACGCCGAATTCGAAAAGCATCCGCCCCGTTACGCTCGATAGAAACGAAACCGGTAAGAAAACAATCACCAAGGAAATGGTTGTGGCTAGAACGGCCAATCCGATCTCTCTCGTCCCCTCGATCGATGCTCGAATCGGATCCATCCCCTCTTCTTCGATACAGCGGTAAACGTTTTCCAGGACAACGATCGCGTCGTCAATCACCACCCCAACCATCAACACGAGTGCCAGCATCGTAACATTGTTGAGCGTAAAACCGAACGCTTTCATGAACGCAAAAGTCGCAATGATCGAAGCTGGTATCGCGACCGATGCAATCAGCGTCGAACGCCATGATCGCATAAACAGCAAAACAGTTAAGCAAGCTAGAATCGATCCCGACACCAAGTGGTTTTCGATTTCATGCAATGCAGACAAGATATAGCGTGACTGGTCCTGAATGATCGCGACACGAACGTCCTCGGGTAGCAGGGCTCGACTTCGCTTTAGGCGTTCCTTCACCCCTGCAATCACGTTGACCGTATTTTCTCCCGATTGTCGCTGTACACTCAACGTCACAGTCGGCTTGCCGTCGAGTCTCGCCATGGTGCGAACCTCCTTGGTTCCGTCAACGACTTCACCTAAATCAGCCAATCGAATCGATGCGCCTCCGATGGTATCGATCACCAAATCCGGAAAGTCCTTTGCTTCCGACACTCTCCCGAGCGTTCGCAGTGTTCGTTCTCGCAAGCCTTCGTCCACTCGTCCGCCTGGCACCTCTGCATTCTGACGGACCAACGCATCGCGTACTTGCGCGATGGATAACTGATAGGCTGCAAGTCGTTTTGCATCAATGTTGACCTTGATTGCGCGGTCTGCTGCGCCCGAAATGGTGACTTGTCCGACGCCAGGACTCGACTCGATCACGCCTTTGACGTAGCGGTCCGCAAGGAGATACAGCTCGCTCGGTGACTTCTCGCCAGAAACGGCGATCGTCATTACGGGCGAAGAGTCAATATCGGATTTTTGGACAATCGACGGATCAACCGTCCGCGGCAATCGGTTGGAAACAGCGGAGACGGCATCCCGAATGTCTTGCACTGCCGCGTCGATTTCGCGAGCCAGCGAAAAAGTGATCAACACCGTCGAGCTACCATCGTTCGAAATGCTTCGCAATTCTTCGATGCCCGCAACGGTCGAAACCGCGTCCTCGATGACTTGGGAAACTTCGGATTCAACTTCTTGAGATGCCGCACCTGGGTAGTTGGTGCGAATGAAAACGGTTGGAAGATCCGTACGCGGAAAACGATCGATCCCAAGTGTTGGAAACGCAACGACTCCAGCCACAACCATCGCCATTACCAACATAAGCGCAAAAACAGGACGCTTAACGCAAATTTCAGCGAGCCAGTACAAAATGATTTCCTAAGGAGGGAGCTGTGGGGCGGGAGTCCCCATATTGTACTTGCTGTCAAGCACTTCAGAAACGCGTTTCCACTGTGAAACCTGGGGTTAGCTAAACCCGCAGGTCAAGCCTCTGTAGCCACAAAGCACACTTTAGCCCAACTTCGAACTCATCGCGAGAATTAAGCTTGAGACCAGTTCCTCGATGGATTTCAATGCTTCCGGTTCCGATTTCGCCGCCTGCTCCATCATCCGGACAATCGCCGAACCTACGATTAGCCCATCCGACACGGGGGCGAGCAAGCGGACATGTTCCGGCTTGGAAATCCCAAAACCGATGCAAATCGGTAGCGGTGTTCGTTCACGCAGCCAAGAGACGCGATCTACCAAGTCGGGAGGAAGTTGGGTTCTTTCGCCCGTAATCCCCGTGACACTAACGAAATAGAGGAAACCGCTGGAATGCTCCGCGATTTTTAAAGCCCGTTCGCGCGGTGTAGTTGGCGTCACCAATTGGATCAAATTGAAGTTCCTCGCTTGGCAAATGCGGGCTAACGATTCACTTTCTTCCACCAAAAGGTCCGGTACAATCGCGCCGGAAAAACCTGCCGCGAGGGCTGAATCCACATAATGCTCCGGGCCTTGGCGATGAATAATTGCATAGCTCACCATCGAAACCAGTGGCATGCTGAGATTGGCTCGCTCCGCTGAGATCTCGTTGAATATGTCTTTCAGTTTGACCTTGGTCGCCAACGCTCGCGTGTAGGACGCTTGAATGACGGGTCCGTCCGCGATCGGATCGCTGTAGGGGATTCCAACTTCTGCCATGGAACAGCCCAGTTGGTCCAGCTTTCGCAATACCAGCCTCGTGAAGCCAAGGTTTGGATCTGCCGCCGTAACAAAAGGCATAAACGCCTTTTTGCCCTGCGATTTGAGCCGAACAAACAAATCATCGATCGCTGTCATCAAATATTACGTTCTAAAAACGGCCGTGCCAGTTCAACATTGCGTTTCGCAAAACGGATAGCATACAGAAAATTCGTTGATCCGAAAGCTGTTGAACTCTACCATTCTTGACCGCGAAGTCGAGCTAACTCGGCAGCGTCTTTGTCGCCTCGCCCCGAGAGGCATATAACGAGATGCTGGTCCGGTGTCATCGTCTTTGCCGTCTCTGCAGCCTTCGCCACCGCATGGCACGTTTCCAATGCGGTCAGTATCCCCTCGTTGCGTGCCAAGAAGTCAAATGCACCCAAGGCTTCGTCATCTCGACAGGAAGTGTACTCGACTCGACTGGAGTCTTTCCAATAACTGTGTTCCGGTCCAACTCCGGGATAGTCCAATCCCGCCGACATCGAATGAACATCGCTCGTCTGGCCATCTCCGTCTTGCATGACATAGCTGTACGAACCATGAAGTACTCCCGGCGAACCATAGCTTAGCGGCGATGCATGTTCGCCCGGCGTCGAACCTCGTCCTCCTGCTTCGACGCCAATCAATCGAACGCTGTGGTCGTCTACAAACGGATAGAACATTCCCGCCGCATTGCTTCCTCCACCGACGCAGGCCACGATCGTATCAGGCAGCCTGCCGAAAGAGCTCAAGCACTGCTCCCGGCATTCGCGACCGATGACGCTCTGAAAATCACGGACCATCATTGGAAATGGATGTGGGCCGATTACAGAACCAATTATATAATGGGTGTTCTCGACACTCGACATCCAGTCCCGCATGGCTTCATTCACTGCATCCCGCAATGTCCGCGATCCACTTTCAACCGGCCGCACTTCAGCTCCCATCAATCGCATGCTGAACACATTAGGTTTCTGACGCCTTACGTCTTCCGAGCCCATGTAGACAACACAGGGCAAGCCAAAGTGCGCACAGGCTGTTGCCGATGCAACCCCATGCTGCCCCGCCCCCGTCTCGGCAATCACGCGCGTCTTCTTCATGCGAAGCGTCAGCAACGCTTGACCAAGCGTGTTATTAATTTTGTGAGCACCGGTGTGGTTGAGATCTTCGCGTTTCAACCAAATTTGGGCTCCACCCAACTGCTTGCTCAAGCGTTGTGCATGATACAGTGGTGAGGGCCGGCCACCAAATCGGTGCAGCAACTCGTTCAGTTCCGCATGGAAATCAGGATCTTGCATGGCCCGATTGTAT